>JBGTFN010000471.1:0-9440 GCA_041747275.1 Gemmatimonadaceae bacterium
CGGCCGCCCTATCGCTGCCGCGCCGCCAGCGATGAGTCACGCGTCGCGCGGAACTCAGCGCCCTGCGCCCAGGCGGGCCACGTGCGAAGATGTGCCACCCGCCAGCCCACCTCCAGCAATGCCCGCGCGTCCTCGACGGCGCCGGACAGGTCCCAGTCGGCCTTCACCTCGTCGCTCGGCTTGTGATAGTCATTGGCGAGATACTCGTCACGCTTGGTCTTGCCGAAATCCGCCGGCTTGTCGATGTAGCGGTCACCGCTTCCGATGTAGAGTGCGGGCACGCCTTTCTTGGCAAACTCGAAGTGATCGCTGCGGAAAAAGTAGCCCTTCTCCGGCTCCGGATCCGGCGACAGTGTGCGACCGTCGCGCGCGGCCGCCGATCGCAGCACATCGTCGAGCGTGCTGTTGCCCAGCCCGATCACGGTGATGTCGCTGGTGCGGCCCCATTGGTTGATGCCGTCCATATTGATGTTTGCAACCGTCTGGTTGAGCGGATACAGCGGATTCTCCGCGTACCACTTCGCGCCGAGCAATCCCTGCTCCTCGGCGGTCAACGCGACAAACAACAGCGAACGCGGCGTGCGCTCGGGCAGCCTTGCCATCGCGCCCGCAATCTCCAGCAGCGATGCCGTGCCGGATGCATTGTCGAGCGCGCCGTTGAAGATCTGGTCGCCTTGATGCATCGTGTCGCGGCCGAGATGATCCCAGTGCGCGGTGTACAGCACCCACTGGTCCTTGAGTGCGGGATCAGTGCCCTCGAGCTTGGCGACGACGTTTCGTGACGCGACCTGCCGCACGGAGTTGGTGAGACTGAAGGACGCGGTAGCGCCAATGGAGACCGGCTGGAACTCGCGCGTTGCGGCGGCGGACTTGAGCGAGTCGAAGCTGAGACCGGCGTTCGCGAACATCGTTTGCGCCGCGTCGAGATGCAGCCAGCCTTCGACCTGCACGCGACCAGCCGGTCCTCCCGGCACGTTCACGTCGAAGTTTTCGCGACCCCAACTGCCGATGACGACGAGATACGGATAGCCAGCCGCTTCCGTCTCGTGCACGATGAGCGCCGCGGCCGCACCACGCGCTGACGCGATCTCGAACTTGTATGTCCAGCGGCCATAATAGCTCATCGCATCACCCTTGAAGATACCCGGGTCGAGCGAATCACTGCCGACCACCGGCACTGGCGGGTCGTTCACGAGCATGACCACGGTCTTGCCGCGCACGTCCACTCCCTTGAAATCATCCCAATCGAATTCGGGGGCGACCACGCCGTATCCGACGAACACGAGTTCGCTGTTCTCCACGTTCATCGTGGTTTGCGGATAGCGCGTGCCCACCACGAAGTCGCGCGGATAGGCGAGCGGCGCGACGGTATCGCCACGCGCAATGCTGCCAGAGGGCCGCGACGTGATGCCAACGAGCTGCACATTCTGCACCCATGTGCCGTCCGGATTGCCGGGTGCAAGTCCGAGCGCCTGGAACTGTTCCGTGAGATAGCGGACCGTGCGCTCCTCGCCGGCGCCGCCGGGCGCGCGGCCCTCGAGTGAGTCGTGCGCGAGCACTTCGATGTGGCGCATGATGCCTTCGCTCGTAAGTAGCGCGCGAGCGGGATCGACGGCGCTGACGTCCGGCAAACCGTCGTCGCCGGTGGCGCCTCCGCAGGCGGTCAGCGCGAAGAACAGCAGCAGCCACCCCGCGCGCTGAACGACGGGCAATCTGCGACGAGGCGATTGGTTGGTACCGCCACACGATGGACGGAACATGCGTGATGCGATCATGGCAGCGAGCGGGCAGGGGGAGTGTTGCGGACGCCATGGCTGACGTCGGTGGTGAAGCCAGTGGAAAGGCCGGTGCCGCTGCCGGTGGACACTCCGTCAGCGGAGTTTGGCGCGGCGATCAACAGCGATTGTACGTCGATCGCGATGCGTTCAGCCAGTTGATCGAGCGGGAGGTCGTTGCGGTCGGTGCCAAACGGCTCTTCGACCTCACCCGCGAGCAGCTCCAAACCCATTGTGGCGAAAAAAGTGAACATGCACGCGATCACCGTTCCGTAGCCGAACTCGCGGACGAGACCGAATGGCATGATCAGCGCGTACAGCAGGACGAATTGCTTGATGTAGGAGCTGTAGGAAAACGGAATCGGAGTGTTGCGAATGCGTTCGCACGCGCCGGTCACGTCATCGAACGCGGAGAGCAGCGGCTGTAGCGCGATGCGCGATTCCACCGGCAACAATCCCGTCGACGTGTCGCTGGCCACCGAGCGGTGCAGTTGACGCGAGATCTCGTTGGGCACATGCGCACGTCGTGGTGCGGGTGTGGAGCGAGCAGTCTCGTCGTCGGACGCTGCCTCCCGCGGCGCGCGAAGATGCACGGCCAACGCGGCGGGAAACCGCACGAGTAGCTGCGCATAATGCTGGCGTCGCGCAGTGTCACCCGGGTCGAGCTGCGCATCAAGCGCATGTGCCAGGCCGCGCGAGATGTTGACGAGCTGTCCCCAGAGCTTGCGCCCTTCCCACCAACGGTCGTACGCCGTGTTCGTGCGGAACACGAGCAACAAGCCGAGGATGATGCCAAGGATCGAGAGGAAGGAGGGTCCGAGCGGGACGGCGACGCGAAAGTAGTCGGTCTCGATCCAGACAATGAAGGCGGCGTACACACCCGCGCCGATCACATCGAGGAACAGCGTGCGGAAGACCGGACTTCGCGGGAAGTCGAGCAGCACGCGAAACCAGTTCTTGGGATCGTAGGAAATCATCGCTGCGCCTCCTCGCTTACCAGTCCACGCGCATCATCGTGCCGCGGCCGCCGATCCATGCGGTGCGACTGAACGCATCGAGTCCGGCGTGCCCCTGATCCGAGAGCGTGCGCCAGGTGCGACCGCCGTCTCGGGTAGCGAACACGCCGCCGAAGCCAGCGGCGACGGCAGTCTCGCTCCCGGCGCCGGGCACCCAGGTGATGCCCGTGAGCGCACCGGGCAGCGGGGGTCTCGAGCGCAGTGTCCACGTGAGTCCGCCGTCATCTGTGACGGCAACAACTGCGCTCGCAGTGTCACCACGAAGGTTGGTCATGTCACCGGCAACACCGATGCCATGCTGTGTATCGCGAAATGCAAGGCCACTTGTACCGGCGCTCGCGCTGCGAACGAACGGCGTTTCGCGCAGTTCGAAGCTGCGGCCGCCATCGGTGCTTACCAAGAGTCGTGAGCCGGGACCGCCGGTCGCGATGTATACCGATTCACCCGCATGCACGACACAGCGACCGCTGGCGGCGTATGCGCCCTCGCCATCGAGGGGCGCTGGCACGGCGGACTGCGGAAGCAGCGACCAGTTGGCACCGCCATCATCGGTGCGCAACACGTGTGTGCGGCCGTGTGCGGCGTCGCCGAACACGACGCCACGAGACGCGTCGAGAAAGGTGAAGCAATCGTAGAATGCGGCACTGTCCCTGTTTCGGAACTGCTCACTCCAGTTGCTACCGCCGTCAATGGTGCGATAGATGCGAGACGCCTCACCGTTTCCGATCGCCAATGCGAACGCGGTGTCGGCGCCGAAGGCATGAATGTCGCGAAATTGCAGCGAATCGCCGCCTGGCACGGGACGCGCAAGCCACGTGCTGCCGCCATCCAGCGTGCGCACGATGGTTCCGCCGGTGCCCGACGCCCATACAACGCGTTCAGACACGGCGTGCACGGCGAAGATGAGCGCGTTGCCGGGAATCAGCTGCGTCGTGACACGCGGTGCGCTGTCGCGTGCTGGCGCCGCATTGCGCTCGTCGATGTGTGCATTCCCCGCGCTCGTGCACGCAGAAATGCCCATGAGCAGTGCGACCGAACGCGTGTACCGCCCGCCTGCCGCGCGCACACTCACGGCGACGGGGGACGCGGCGAATCCGGCAGGAGCAACGTCGGCACGGGCTGGTCGCCCACGGGCATGTTGAACTCCGGACGGTTGAGTCCGAATACCGCCTCGCGCCGCATGGCACGCGCAATCGCGCGGGCATCCTGAAAGACGCTGTCGGAAAGCGCGCCGCGACCGGCGCTGGCGAGCGCCTCGGAAATGGTGAGGCCGGTGATCACGTACAGATCGGGAATGCCCACCGAGGCGTCATCCACCCATCCGTCACGTGCGGCAAGGGACTTCGTGGCGTCGAACGCATTGCGCCAGAGCGCGGTACTGCGGGCAACGTCCACATAGCCCTCTCCCTGCACAAGCACGGTGTCTCCGCCTGCAACCACGGGCGTCTCCGTGATGCGACGTGCCATTCCCTGCGTGAGCACGTACGGAGCAAGTCCAAGCTCGGCGGGATATCCGCCCGCCGTGCGACTGAAATACAGCGGCCGCTGCGGCCACGAGTCGCGCATGAGGAAGTACACGAGAATGTCCGCGCGCATGAGCGTCGAGTTGCGCGCGGTCGCCGTCAGCTCATTTTTCTGGAATGTGCGCTGCTCGCCGAGCTCCACGTACAGCGGAATCGCGTCGGCTTCGGCAAACGTCATTTTCAGCGCGGGGCCTTCGGGCTTTGTCCATCGCCTGCCACGGTACACTTCGGGGCCGGCTGCCTCGTCGTACTCGTACACGGGCCGACGGATCACCTGACGCGTGTACCAGTCGGTGTTCAGCAGGGACGTGTTCACCACGAGCACATCGCGCCGCACGCCTTCCACTTCCTGCGCGTACCAGAGCGGGAACGTGTCGTTGTCACCCACCGTCACGAGCATGCCGTACGGCTCAACCGAGTTGAGCAGATCACGCGCAAAGTCTGCTGTGTCTGTTTGCGACCCGCGGGACGCCTGGGTCCAGTTGCCCACCATGGGCAGGAACGCAACGAGCAGCAGCGGCGACGCCATGTAGAAGCCGCGCGCCGTTGGCACGGCGATGCTGCGCGAACCGTATTTGGTGTACTCCGTGCCGATGAGGCTCGCAACCGATTCCCACAGATACACAAGGCCGAGCGCGGCCCAGACGCTCCATGCGGAAAATGCCCACAGATAGAAATAGTCGCGGTCACGCACCTCTCGAGGCACGCTGTTGCCCAGGTGCAGTGCCTGCGAATGCCCGTACTTGAAGTTGAGATAGTAGATAAGGCCAAGTGTCATGATGAACACGAGTGGCCCGAAGTACGTGAAGCTTCGTCGGTCCTTCTGCCAGTGCACCCAGCCGCCGAGCAGGCCAAGAATCAGGAAGAACACAGCGAGCGCGTTTTGCAGCCCGGGTCGCTCATGATAGGCGTCGCGCCAATACTGCCACTTGAAGTACAGCCAGTACATGCCGACTTGTGCAGTGATTGGCGCCTGTCGTTGCGTCAACTGCGGCTTGCCGTACTGTCCGCGGTTGAAGTTGTACATGAAGCGATCGTACGTGAGCGAGCTGAATGTGCAGTCCACCGAAATCTCGGTGACGCAGCCCGTCGGCTCGCCTTCGTTGATCGCCGGAAAGTGTGCGGCACGAATAGGCTGCGTGGCGAACGGTGTCATGCCGAACACCAGCGCCACAGAGCACGCCAGCAGCAGCTTCCAGCGCAGCAGCGTCTGCGGACGGCGCAGCAATACCGCCAGGCCAACTGCGGGTGCGGCGAGCATGCCGGCCATGTGGTTCGCATAGCCGAGGCCGAGAACGTAGGCGACTAGCACCAGCAACCGGTCGGCCTGTTTGTCGTCGGGATCGTCGCACCAGCGGACCGTCAGCCACGAGATCGCAGCGATGCCAAGCAGCGAAACCGTGTACACCTTCTCATTGACGACGGACTGGTTCCACACTGTGAAGGCGGTCGAACCGATCAGCGCCGACAACGCGGCACCGGTGAGTCGCTGCCAGCGCCTGGTTATCCAGCTCACGAGCACACGCTCGGTTATCAGGAACCAGAAAAATGCGGACGCCGCACTGGAAAGTGCTGCCAGCACATTGATGCGCATGGCGACCGTTGGCGCGACAGGCAGAAGCGCAAACACGCGTCCGATCAGCACGAAAAGCGGATTGCCCGGCGGGTGCGGCAGGCCCACCACATATGCGGCGGCAATGTATTCACTCGTGTCCCACATGCTGGTTGTGGGGGCGAGCGTCACGACATACAGCAGCAATACGCCGAGCGCCGCCAACGCCGCGGCTCCATACGACGGCCGGTAGTCGAGACCGGTATCGATGGCGCCCGCAGTGCGAACGGTTCGGGGGGCAACAGCAGAAGCAATCATTCAGGAAAGCCCGGATTCGATCAGTGACGGAAAAGTCGTTGGCCCGTGAAGACCATGGTCATGCCATGCTCATCGGCAGCGGCGATCACCTCGGCGTCGCGCACCGAACCGCCGGGCTGGACGAGCGCCGTGACACCAGCCGACGCCGCGTGCTCCACTCCATCGCGAAACGGAAAGAACGCGTCGGAGCCAAGCGCGGAACCGGCCGTCTCGTGACCAGCCAGCTTCGCCTTGTGTACGGCGAGGAAGCTCGCATCCACTCGCGACATCTGTCCGGCACCAATGCCGATGGTCGCACCGTCGCGCACGAGCACGATCGCATTGGACTTCACGCTGGCAACGGCTCGCCACGCGAACGCCAGGTCACGCTGCTCCTGCGCGGTGGGCTGCCGCTTGCTCACCACGTTCCACCCCTTCGACAAGTCGGGCACGTGCATGCGATCCTGCACCAGCAGACCACCGCGCACACGCTTGTAGTCCATCGCTACAGCGGTCCACGACGCGCGCCCTTCGAGCACGCGCAGGTTCTTCTTGCGACCGAGGATCTCGACCGCTGCCTCAGAAAACGACGGAGCGACAACGCATTCCACGAACAGGCTCGCGATCGCCTCAGCGGCGGTTTCGTCTACCGGCACGGTGAAGGCAATGACCGATCCGAATGCCGAAACCGGGTCACATGCAAGCGCGCGCCTGAACGATTCGAGCGCGTCAGCTCCAATCGCGAGTCCGCAGGGCGTGGTGTGCTTGATGATCGCGCAGCACGGCTCATCGCCAAACGGCTCGGTCGCGAGCATCGCGCCTTCGAGGTCGAGCAGATTATTGAACGAGAGCTCCTTGCCGCCGCGCTGGACGAGCGCGCCGAGGCCGCGGCCTTCCTGCTCCACGTAAAACGCGGCGCGCTGATTGGGGTTCTCTCCGTAACGCAGCGCCTGCCACTTGGTGAACGCGATGGGATACGTCTCGGGAAACGGCTCGGCGCGGCGCGCTGAAAACCACTGCGCAATCGCGGCGTCATAGGCGCTCGTGTGCGCGTATACCTTTTCTGCGAGCACTCGGCGCAGCGGCTGGTCGTCAGCGTCGTCGGCGATCACGGTAAGCACACGCGCATAGTCGTCAGGATCCACGAGCACCCATACCGCAGCGTGATTCTTCGCCGCAGAACGCAGCATGGACGGCCCGCCGATATCGATGTTCTCGATCGCGTGCTCGTCCGTGACATCGGGCCGCGCCACCGTCTCGCGAAACGGGTAGAGGTTGACGCACACCAGGTCGATCGGCGTGATATCGTGTTCGGCCAACGCCTGCATGTGCTCCGGCACATCGCGTCGTGCGAGCAATCCACCATGCACGACAGGATGCAACGTCTTCACGCGACCGTCGAGCATTTCCGGGAAGCCGGTGATGTCGGCGACGTCCCGAACGTCGAGACCTGCATCGCGCAGGGCACGCGCCGTTCCACCGGTGGAGAGCAGCTCCCAACCGAGAGCAGCGAGGCGCGTCGCGAAATCGACGACGCCGGATTTGTCGGAGACCGAGAGCAGGGCGCGAGGCACAGGCAGAGCGTCGGAGGTCAGTGAGGAAAGAGGCGAGCCACATCGTACGAAAACGCGGCGTTGGCAACCGTTGAGGCATCATCCGACAACGGCAACGGGTCATCGGAAACTACGTCGCCGGTCTGAGCGAGATGAAAGCGTTCGGCTCGCGCGGGTCCGATCGCCGAGGCACGGCCCAGATGTCCGCGCACGCGTCCGTCGGCACTGAGTGCGAGCGTGCCGGCGGCAACGGCTTCGGTTACGAGCGGCAGCAGCAGATGTTCGACGCGCAGAACTCGCGCAGCGACGTCGTCTGGCTCGTCGGCGGGATACACCGGCACGGGCCACTGCGCGGCAATCGCGCCCCGGTCGAACTCCTCATCGAGGAAATGCACCGTGGCGCCGCTCACCCGTGCACCGGAGGCAATCACCGCGGCATGCACACGCGCACCGAACATGCCAGCGCCACCGAACGCGGGCAACAGCGACGGGTGCACATTCAGCATGTGTCCGTGAAATGCCTGCACCACCTCGGCCGGCACAAGCCGGAGCCAGCCGGCGAGCACCACCAGATCGATCTTGTGCTCGCGCAGCAACGCGAGAATGGCGTCGGCGTTGCTGTGCTGTTCAAGCACGATAGCTGGGACGCCGCGAGCTCGAGCGCGAACGAGAGCCCCCGCATCGCCCCGGTCTGAAACCACCAGCGCCACGCTGGCTACTGCCGCAGCATTCGCCGCGCTGAAGTGCGTGAGCATCGCGCCGAGATTTGAGCCGCCACCTGAAGCGAACACCGCGATGCGAGAAGCAGCAGTTGGCGCAGGCGTCGTTGTCGCAGGAGGTGTGCGCGAGGGCGTCATGCGTTCATGCACCGTTGAGATGCGCGAGGAACAGGTCGATCGCGTCGCCCAGCGACGGTACCACATGTGCCTGTGCTCGTGCCGACTCGATATCTGCATCGCTCGTCGATAGTCCCGGCACCAGCACGCCAATCCCACCGGTGGCAAGCGCCGGCTCGACATCTCGCCAGCGGTCTCCAATATAGACCGAGTTCGAGAGGTCGAGCGTATACTCTGCGGCTGCCTGTCTGTACATGCCCAGCCCAGGTTTCCGGCAGTCGCACGGGCCAGTGCGCTCGTTCCAGTGCGGACAATGATATGTCGCGTCCACGCGCGCACCAGCGCGAGTGAGTTCGTGCTCCAGCTGCGCGCGCACGGCTTCGTAGTCGGTTTCGCTCAGCAAGCCGCGTCCAATGCCCGACTGGTTCGTGACCACGACGACTGGAATGCCGCGTGCATTCACGACGCTCAGGGCATCGGCCACCCCCGGAATCAGTCGCACATGCTCCGGCCTGGACGGATAGTGCGTATCCAGCATGAGCGTGCCATCGCGATCCACAAAACACGCAGGCCGCGCCGTCACCGTCGGGCCGGCGGTCGCGCCGTCGTGTCTGGTGCAGGGGGACGCGTGCTGTCTCGTACCGGGGGCCGCGTGCTGTCTCGTACCGGGCGTGTTGGCGCCGTGTCTCGCTTGGGCGTAAGGAAGGGTCGTAGCGCCGTGCCCACGATGCCGTTGAGCGAGACGATATCCCTCGCCTCAATAAGGATTCGCGTTTCCGACGGGATAGGCGCATCGAGAATCACCAACACCTCGCTGGCCGGCGTCGGCCGCGACGGCTTGGGTGGGGGGGTGGAATCGACGCGCGCCGGAGCGCGACCGCCTCGCTG
>JBGTFN010000472.1:0-3058 GCA_041747275.1 Gemmatimonadaceae bacterium
GATACACGTCGCGCGCGCTCGTGAACAGCTGATCGGCGCTGTCGAGCATCGCCGAGACTGCGATCGTGCCTGGCGCTCCAGCCGAGCCGGCCATGCGATCGGCGCGCGCCGCAAGCGATGTCCACGTCGTGTCAATGCCATCGAAGATCGACGCCTCCGTGCGCGGATCGTCGGGCGCGGGAGCACGCGTTGCTTCGCGGCGCAGGTATCCCCACTGCACGCCTCGGCGTTGCAGCACGCCGAAGCCCTGCGACTTGTGCTGGCTGCGACTTTCCGCCGCGATCTCCGGGAAGCCGCGTCCAAAGAGCGGCGAGTATTCGCCCACGTTCACACGCATCGTCATCTCATCTGGCGAGAAGCGTGAGTTGCGGTAGAACTTCTGCACCGTCCACGGCAGCCCGTGCGATGCCACGGGAAATCCAATCGTATCAGCGGCCTGGTCATAGGCGGCGCGCGCGATCATGCCGGCCACACGATGATGGCCATGTCCGTCGCGCGGCGTGCCGCTGAACACGGAGACGATCACGTGCGGGCGGAATGCACGCACCACGCGTACGGCGTCCCCAAGTACCGTATCGCGCGGCCACGCTTCGAACGTTTCGGTTTCGTTCTTGGAGAATCCGAAATCGAAGGCCCGCGAGAAGTACTGACGTCCGCCATCCAGGCGGCGGGCGGCAAGCAGTTCTTCCGTACGAATGACGCCGAGCTGATCGCCCAGCTCGTTGCCGATGAGATTCTGTCCACCGTCACCGCGCGTCAGCGAGAGATACGCTGTCTCGACATGCCGGCCGCGCGCGAGCCATGCGATCAGCTGCGTGTCTTCGTCGTCGGGGTGCGCCGCGATCATGAGCACACGCGTGGTGGTGCCGATGGACTGCAGCGCGGAGCCCAGCGCAGCAGCGCCCAGTTCACGCGGTTGCACGATGATGTCAGACGGCTCACCGGGTCGCGGACCGGCATCGGGCCCTCGGACGGTGGGCGGAATGCGCGTTGATGAAGAGGCTGGTGCCTGCGCGGACAGGGGCGTTGCGAATGCGACAAGCGCCGCGACAATAGCCGCGGCGCTTCGCACTGCATTCACTTTGCGCGCCGTATGTTCGGCAGCCGTCACTGCGCAGCCCGCGCCTGCGTCATGCGCTCGGGCGAGCCGTTGTTCGCCTGCCCGGCCGCAGCATCAACTATCGGCTCCGATGCTGTATCGTCGATGTGATCCGACTCGGCGTCACCCACCGAGAGCGCCGCGCTGATGATGCGCGCCTGCTCCGCATTGTGCGCCGCGGTGTAGCCCTCGGCGGGACTCGCGCGCTCCTGTCGACCGATATAGCGCACGCCCACGGCCGCGCCAGCCGAGACGCGCAGTCGCGGGTGTACGAACGTCCACGCGCCCATGTTCCTGGGTTCTTCCTGCACCCACACCACTTCCTCGATGGCCGGATAGAGATCCATCACTCGCTGGATCTCCTCGTGCGGCCAGGGATAGAGCTCTTCCACGCGCACGAGTGCCACTCCGCCGTGACGCGCGTCGTTGAGTGCTAGATCGTAGTACACCTTGCCCGTGCAGAACACGATGCGACGCACGTCGTCACGGCGCTGCGATGCGATCGGATCATCGATCACCGGCTGGAACGCGCCGGACGCCAGCTCCACCAGCTTCGACGCTGCTTGCGGCAGACGCAGCATCGACTTGGGCTGCATGAGCACGAGCGGACGACGGGGCTTGCGCAGCGCCTGACGACGAAGCATGTGGAAGTACTGCGCGGGTGTGGTGAGATAGCCGATGGTCATGTTGCCCTCGGCCGCCGACTGCAGGAAGCGTTCGGGACGCGCGCTCGAATGCTCCGGTCCCTGACCTTCATAGCCGTGCGGCAGCAGCAGCACCACGCCGGAATCCTGACCCCACTTGGCGCGGTCCGCGATCATGAACTGATCGATGATCGGCTGGGCCACGTTCACGAAGTCACCGAACTGCGCTTCCCACAGCACGAGCGTATCGGGCGCCGCCGTGCTGTAGCCATATTCGAATCCGAGCACCGCCAACTCCGACAGCGCGGAGTTGTGGATTTCGAACTGCGCGGAGGCGCCTGGCAGGTGCGCGAGCGGTGCATACTTGCGTCCCGTTTCCACATCGTGGAGTACTGCATGTCGATGGGAGAACGTGCCGCGCTCGACATCCTGTCCGGTGAGGCGTACCGAGACTCCTTCGCTGACGAGCGACCCGAACGCCAGTGCTTCGGCGTGTCCCCAGTCAATGCCTCCTTCCGGGCCGACCGCCTCACGACGTCGCTCCAACTGCTTGGCGAGTCGCGGATGTGGTGTAAAGTCTGACGGCCAGCGAAGCAGCGCTTCGTTGATGGCCAGCAAACGTTCAGCCTGCACTGCGGTGTCGACGACAAGCGGCACTTCGACCGTTTCGTCGGGCCAGGGCTGGTGTGCCTCCGCCCCAGCGAGCGATGCTTTGAAGGCTGCGTGACGTGATGCATAGGCCGCCATCACATCGGCTTCGACCGTGGCGGCGTCCTCCTCGTTGAGCACGCCTTCCTTCGCCAGCCGCTTCGCCCACGCATTGGGTACGGTGGGGTGATCCTTGATGCGCTGATACAGCGTAGGCTGCGTATAGGTGGGCTCGTCGCCCTCGTTGTGTCCGTGACGGCGGTAGCCGACGAGGTCGATGAGCACATCCTTTCGGAATCGCGTTCGATACGCACACGCAAGCCGCACGGCCATGATGCACGCTTCAGCATCATCCCCGTTGACGTGGAAGATCGGCACCTCGAAGCCCTTTGCCAGATCGGACGCATAGTACGTGCTGCGTCCGTCAACGGGATCGGTGGTGAAGCCGACCTGATTGTTGACGATGACATGAATCGTACCGCCGGTGCGATGCGCGTCGAGCGCGGAGATGTTGAACGTCTCCGCCACAACGCCTTCGCCGGGAAACGCGGCGTCGCCGTGGATGGCGACCGGCACCACCGACAGCTCGTCGCGCGTGCCTGGAGCGGCGTTGCGCACGCGCTGATGTGCTCTGGCGACGCCTTCGAGCACCGGATTGACGACCTCG
>JBGTFN010000473.1:0-3909 GCA_041747275.1 Gemmatimonadaceae bacterium
GTCGTGCGCGGCGTGGGCAGCCAGCGCTGCTCGATGCGAAGCACCGCGCGGTGCGCGCCGCCCTCACGCGTGTTGCGATGGCCGATCAAGCCACCGTCGCGATCGGCGAAGCTGAGCTGGTACGGGACGCGCACGCTCCAACCGGCGCCCCAGTCCACGGCAGTGAGCGTGAGTTGGTTGCGCCACGGCTTCAGGTACCATGCGAGCCGTCCACTCGTGATGATGCCGTCCCACTGACGCGCGGAGGCATCGCGCCGAGCTTCGGTGAGCGTTTCGAAGCCAACAAAGCTGCGCGGAGAACCGCCGCCCGCGTACACATCGTACCGCACGAACAGATCGTTGTCTCGACTGCCCAGTATTCCCAGCGAACGACCGAGTGTCAGCGCGCTCTGCACACCCACACGCATGTCCTGCACACCCGTGAGCGCGTCAAAACCCTCTACGCGCCGAAACGATAGCCGACGCATACCGGCCAGTGCATTGACGCGTGTCACGTTCGCATTGCGGTAGAAGGCCGGAAATTGATCGGCGAGTGGGTCATCCCGAAAACCGTCAACCTCGATTCGGACCGGTCGAGAGTCGACGATATCCTGCTCTCGCGTCAGTGATGCACCCACGAGCTTCAGGCGCCCCGGTTCTCCAATACGAAACACCGCGCCCACGTCGCTGAACTCACGTCGCAACGCGAGCGCTGAACCTTCGTCTTCCGCACGCACAATGCGCACGTAGTCGCGCGTGCCGCCATAGCCTGCATGCCATGCCAGACGCTGCAGGTCGGTGTAGAACGGCCGCAGTACTTCTGCACCGTACATGTGCCCTCGCTCTGCGCGCACGCCATACAGGCGCGCGACGTTGCGCTGACCCATGAACTGGTTGTGCACGATACGTACGCCGATCAAGTCATTGTACGCGAGACCCTCACGCCACTGGACAGCGGCGTAGACGCCGCGACCGGCGAGGTTGCTCTCGCCCATCGAGATGCCGCGAAAGTACGGCGCCTGCCCACCGACGCGCAGCCCCGCCAGAAGCGAGAACTCGTCGCGCGTCTCCACTTCCAGCTCGACGCCCCCTTCGCCGTCCTCATACGCACGAACCTGCGCGTCCACGAGATACGGCTGCACACGAAGGATGCGCTCGGACTCCGAACGCGCCAGTTCCGTGCACACGTCGCCCACCTCGAGCAGCAGGAAGTTGCGTACGACCTCGTCGCGGGTGTTGGAGTGCAGCTTCACCATCGCGCGACGCACGAAATCGAGTCTGTCCGGCAGTCGATCCGTATAGGGCGGCTGCGTCAGCACGACAATGTTTGAAATCGTCTGGCCGTTGCACACGATTGCCGTGCGTGGACGCATCTCCGGATCCTGCGCGCGCGCCGTCCGTGCCATGGGCGGCAAAAACGCGCCGAGAAGCAACACGCCGCACCATTGCGCAGCTGTCGTGCACACGCGCACCATCGGGATCAGTTTGTCGTTTCGGCGCGCGTCAGCTCTCCTCACGGTTCTCGGCCGAGCTGCCGCTTGAGCGCCGCGAGTCGTTCGCTGGCTTCCGCCTCACGCGCCTCGCGTGCCTTCGCCCGGGACATCGCGTTCAGTGCCGCTTCGTCCGACGCCGACTGGCGCTCGCCGAGCGCCTCTTCGACTTCGCGCATTGCCGCGTCTTCAATCGTGGCAGGACCGCCGCGCTCACCTGTCATCGGGAGACCGGCCATCGCGCGCTTGAGTTCGCGCGACATCTCGTCGTATTCTCGCTCGGCCAGCGACAGTTCAGCACGCTGCGAAGCGAGTTTCTGTTCATAGACCCGAACGCGCTCCGCGTGCTGAGCCACGAAGCGCTCGGCGACGGACACGGTTTCCGCATCGTTGATGTTCTCTGCGAGCGCGCGACGACGCGTGGCCGTGTCGAGTTCCTTCTGCTCCTGCGCGAGTCGTCGTTCGGTGACCGAGATACCCTCGCGCAAGTCCTGCAGCGCCATGCGCGCGTGCACGAGGGCGTCTTTCATTCCAGCCAATGCCGCGCGGCGATCACTGGGACCGACGTCACGACCAATACCGCGCAGGGCGTCTCGGAGCTGTTCGAACATGAAGAATCGGCAGATGGTACACAGTGCAACACACGGGCGGATCGCCGGGCGAGTCGCCAGCCGTCGGCGCGGGAGTGGTCAGCATAGCGCTCCTCCCCGACTGGTGGCAACAGGCCGAATCTCCTACCCCGCTTCAGCTGACGCGATCACTCCCGAAGGCGTCGCGTACCTGGCGCATGATTCGCTCGGGGGTGTTGACGTGGCGGAACAGCAGCGAGTCGCTCACCGCATTGAGCGCGCGGCGCATCGTGGGGAACGCGTCGGCGGCCGCGCCGTACAGTGGGGCCAGCCCGTGCTTGCTGGCCAGACGGTGATCCGCCGCCAGCTGAAAGCCGCGCCGGCCAAGCGTCTCGTAGTAGTCCAGATCCGGACCGCCGCGCCGCCAGCGACGATGCTCGATATGGTCCGGAAACAGACCGCTCAACCAGAGCGCATAGTTGCCAAGATGCGCGCGGGCGAGGAACGCGCGCTCCGTGTCGGCGCTTTCCACATCCTCGACAATTCGCGCGAGCGTGTCATACGCCTGGTCGTCGGACGCAGCAATGCGCCGTGCGCGCTCGCGCAGCCCGAAGTGCAGGAGCACACTGGCTACGTAGTCTGCCAACAGGCGGTCATCGGAGCCGCTCCGTCGCAGCGCGTGACGCACCACGACGTAGCAGAAAAGCGGCAGGGAGGCATGAGCAGATTGTCGCGCCTCGATCAGTGCGCGAAGCAGTTCCGGATCATCAAGCAGTGGATCCAGCCCCTGATCGGCAAGCGTCGCCTCGGCAGCCCGGGCTGCCTCGGGACGCCCACGTGAGACCAGGCGCAGCACGAGCTGCGCATCCTCCCGGCCCAGTCGGGCCCGTACGTTCGCGAGCATCATGACGAGATCCTCCGAGAGCGTGAACGCCGCGCCAACCTGACAACCGGCCCCGCAGCGACTCGATACCTGTTATAATCGGACGCGCGGGAATCGTCCGCGTCAATTCCCGCGTAAGCCTACGTCAGCTGCCGCGTTACCTGTCTGGCCTGCCAACCTCGCCTGCGTGCTCTACATCGGTATTCCCGCTCACAACGAAGCCACCACGATCGGCGTCCTGCTCTGGCGTCTGCGCTCCGTGCTGGCCGACGTCTCGCGGGAGTACGAAGTCGTCGTGTACGACGACGCCAGCACTGACGAGACGGCGAAGACGCTCGAGCCGTACACTCGTGTGCTACCCCTGACCCTGCTGTCGGGATCACGACGGGTCGGCTACGCCGGCGCCGTGGACGCATTGGTGCGCCACGTTGCTCGTACCACACGCTACCCTCGGCGCGATGCGCTGCTGCTGTTGCAGGGCGACTTCACTGATCCGCCTGCGCTCGTGCCCGAGTTCCTCAGGCGCTTCGAAGGCGGAGCCGATCTGATCATCGGTGAACGCGCCAGCGCTGGCGATGCACCAACTGCCGTGCGCCGACTCTGGAGCGCATCGCGGTGGGTGCTGCGCCCATTTGTAGGCGTGACCGATGTCCGTGACCTCACGAGCACCTATCGGCTCGTTCGCATCGCCGTGTTGCGAGATCTGCTCAAGGCAGTGGGTGACGCTCCTGTCGCCACCGGTGACGTGTGGGCGGCAAACGCAGACTTCCTGCTACGGACGGCGGCGCTTTCCCGTCGTGTGGAAACCATCCCGGTCACTCCGACTTTCGGCGTCCGTACGCGCGAGACACGCCGCGCGGCGTGGCCTGATACCGTGGCGCTGGCCAAGTGGGGCTGGGGGCGCCGTGGGCAACGTGTGGCGGTCAAGGTCATCGCGCGCACGGTGGACGTGTCAGCCGAGGTCGAGGAGGCGCCGAGCGAGCCTGTC
>JBGTFN010000474.1:0-6424 GCA_041747275.1 Gemmatimonadaceae bacterium
GAAGCCGGCCCCTCGAGGCGCTCATGAGCGACGACGTCGCGGCGGGCGAGCGGTCGCAGCACTCAGTTGGCGCGCAGGCGGGCGCACGACTCGACCTGTACGTAGCGGGAGTGCGCGATCTATCGCGCACCCAGTCCGCGACATTGATCGCGAATGGGCACGTGCTCGTGAACGGTGCGTCGGAAAAGGCGAGCTACCGCACGCTGGCCAGCGATGAAGTGGAGATCGTCGTGCCGCCGGCTCCCGGTCGCGATATCGTGCCCGAGGATATTCCGCTTTCCATCGTGTTCGAGGACGACGCGCTGCTGGTGGTGGACAAGCCACCCGGCATGGTCGTGCATCCGGCGCCCGGCAACTGGACCGGCACGCTGGTCAACGCGCTCGTTGGACGCGGCGGAGAACTGGCTGAGGGGAGCGGCGAAGAACGGCCCGGTCTTGTGCATCGACTCGACAAGGAAACGTCGGGGCTGCTGGTGGTCGCGAAGACGGAGCTGGCGCACCGCACCCTGAGCGCGGCGCTCGCCTCTCGCGCGATCCGTCGGGTGTATGCGGCGCTCTGCTGGGGACACCTGCAGGACGAGCGCATCGGGGTGGATGCGCCGCTGGCGCGCGATCCTCGGGACCGACAGCGCATGGCAATCGTCAAGGGAGGGAAGGCGGCCCGCACAACGTTCGTCCGGGTGGCGCGATTCGACAGCGTGGACCTCGTGCGTGCGCACCTGCACACCGGGCGCACGCATCAGATTCGCGTCCACCTCTCGTCGATCGGGCATCCGGTGGTGGGTGACGATACTTACGGTGGCGGAGGCGGACGCCGGTTGGCGGCGCTTCCGCCGCGGCGACATTTCCTGCACGCGGCGTGGTTGCGACTGCCGCACCCGATTTCGGGCGCGATGATTGAGCTGCGCAGTCCATTGCCGGAAGACCTGCGCGCGTCGCTGCTGGCGATTGCGCACATGACTGAACTTGATGACCATCCCGATCCTCTCGACGCCCTTGGCTTCTTCAACGCCGATCCCGACGACCCCTGACGTCAGCGAGGACGAGCGCACGCGAGTGCTCGTCGTCGAGGTGGACGGCCGCCTGTGCGCGCTGCCCGTCGAATGGGTGCGGGAGGTGATCCGCCCGCGGGCGATCACGGCGATTCCCGGTGCCCCGCCAGTGGCGCAGGGCCTGGTGAATGTTCGCGGTCTGGTGGTGACGGTGCTCGACCTGGCTGAAGCGCTGCGTGCCGAACGCATCACGGACTCGAATGCGCCCCGTGATTCCGCCGTTCGTGCCGTCCTCCCCCCATCAGTCGTCCTGCTGGAGCATGGAGGCCGCATCATCGGCGTGGCCGTCAATGCAGTACACGACGTCCGGCCACTCGATGGCGGTCCGGCGTCTTCCGGGAAGGCGGTGTCGCCTGAGGCAGTGGCTTCAGGCGGGTCTGTCGAGGGTTCGCGCATCGCGTGCGGGCTCGCGAGTGCGGGTGACGACATCGTCACGCGACTCGACCTGGGTGTGCTCCTCGCGCGAGTGATGCTCTCTTCGGAGGAAGGACCGTGAGTCGGACCGTACTGATCTGCGACGACGCGATTTTCATGCGTACGATGGTCGGCGACATTCTGCAGCAGGCAGGCTTCGAGATCGTGGGCGAAGCGGAGACCGGTGTGCAGGCCGTCGAGAAGTACCGGCAGTTGCAGCCCGATCTCGTGACGATGGACATCGTCATGCCGGATATGGGCGGCATTGACGCAGTTCGCGAAATCACCAAGGCACACCCGTCGGCGCGCATCCTGATGTGCAGCGCGATGGGCCAGCAGGCGCTGGTTGTCGAGGCGATCCAGGCGGGCGCGAAGGACTTCGTGGTGAAGCCATTCCAGCCGAGCCGCGTGCTCGAGGCCGTGCAGCGCGTGCTCGCCGCGTAGTCCGCACTCGCGGTCACTGCGCACGGGGAAACGATCGTGGATATCGCGCGCTACGCGGAGCTGTTTCGCACGGAAGTGCGCGAGCACCTGGCGGGCATCGATGAAGCGCTCGTGCTGCTCGCCGATAGACAGAACGATGGCGCGGTCGACGCGCTTTTCCGCGCGACGCACACCATCAAGGGCATGGCGGGCGCGATGGGCTACGCGTCCGTGGAACAGATGGCGCACGCGACCGAGACGCTGCTCGCCGCCGTGCGAGACTCCGCGGCGCCGGCCGATGCAACGCTGCTTGCGTTGCTGTATGAAGCCACCGACGCGCTCGCGCAGCATGTGGACGATGCGGTGGACGCCCAGGCGGAGCGTCCCGTGTCACTCGCGCTGCTCGAACGTCTCGCGTCCGTTGCCGATTCGCTGGATGGCGGGCGGGCGACGCGTACCACTGCATCGTGGCGCGTGCCGGTGGCGGAGCTGGCGATGATGACGGACGTCTTCCCGTCGCCAAATGAAGCTGCTGCCGATGCTGCATGCGACGGTGCGAGCGAGCCAGCTACGATTCAACGCGTCATCGCCGTCACCCTGGCGCAGGATGCACCGCTCAAGAGTGTGCGCGCGCAGATCGTGCTCGCGCGACTGGAGCAATTGGGCACGGTGCAGGGAAGCGACCCGAGCATCGAGTCGCTCACCGATGCATTCGACGGCATGTTCACCGTGGCCCTGTCGACCTCGCGAACCGAGGCTGAACTCGAAGCCGCCGTGCGCAGTGCCGGCGATGTCGTGCGTGTCGTGGTGCGCGCCCCGGAGATTCGGCGCGCCGTGCGCGATGTATTGCGCAATGTGCGCATCGATCTCAAGCGCCTCGATGCACTGCTCGACCTGGTGGGTGAACTGGTCATCACGCGCGACCGGCTCCTGCGCGTCGCGGAGGCGTCGGGCGATCGGCAGGTAATGGTCGCGGCGAAGGAGACATCGCGTCTCGTGAGCGCGCTGCAGGACGAAATCCTGCAGGCCCGCATGGTGCCGGTGGGACAGGTCTTTGATCGGTTTCCTCGATTGGTGCGCGACGTGGCACGTGATCTTGGCAAGGAGATCGCCTTCACCATGGAAGGGCGCGACATCACTCTCGACCGATCCATGCTCGACGCCATCGGCGACCCGATCGTGCACCTGTTGCGAAATGCGATCGATCACGGGCTGGAGACGGCGGAGGAACGGGAGGCGGCCGGCAAGCTACCTGCAGGTCGACTCATCTTGCGCGCGACGCGTGATCGTGCCGCCATTGTGATCGCTGTCGAAGACGATGGTCGCGGCATCGATCGAGACCAGCTGCTCGCGCGCGCCATCGCCCAGGGACGAGCGGAGCGCAACATCACGTCGCTCTCCGATGAGGACCTGGTGAAGCTGCTCGCCCAGCCGGGCTTTTCCACGGCGAAGATGGTGACGTCGGTTTCCGGACGCGGCGTGGGCATCGACGTCGTGGCGAGTCGCGTGCGTGCGCTTGGCGGCGCGCTCGAAATCGAGACCATTCCGGGCCGCGGCACCATGTTTTCGCTGCGACTGCCAGTCACGCTGGCCATTGTGAGGGCGCTCCTGGTGCAGGTGGGCGAGCGCACCTATGCGGTGCCGTCGGCGCACGTGCTCGAAGCCGTGGAGTTCGACGCGGTGGAACGGCTCACGCTGCGCGGTCGCGAGGCCGTGTCCATGCGCGATGACGTGCTCCCGCTGGTACGTCTGCGTCAGGTGTTTGGAGAAGCCACGCACGACGACGCCGGCACGCAGCTCATCATCGTGGACGCGGCCGGGAAGCGGGTGGCCTGCAAGGTGGACGCACTGCTGGGCCAGCAGGACATCGTGGTCAAGCCGTTCGATGACGTACGGGGCGCAGCCGCACACTTCAGCGGTGCGACGATTCTCGGTGACGGGAGCCCCGCCCTCATCGTCGATGTAGGTAGCCTCGCCTGATCCTGGCGCGGCCGGCGACTTCCTTCGGAGTGCATCATGGAGGCGATCAAGTCTCTCAAGTCACTGCAGCTCGACGCACTGCGCGAAACGGCGAACATCGGCGCCGCTCACGCGGCGACGGCGCTGTCCCAGATGACCGGCAGCACCATTATGATCAAGGTGCCCGCAATCAACGTGGTGCAACTGGAAAGCATTCCCGCGCAGTTCGGCGACGAGGAAGAACCAGTTGCCGCCGTCATGATGCACATGCTCGGTGATCTGAGTGGACGCACCCTGCTCGTCTTTCCGAAGCCGACCGTAATGCGGCTCGCCGAACTGATGCTGCGGAGGCCCGTGGGATCGTCCACGGCGCTCGGCGAGCTCGAGACGTCGGCGATCAAGGAGGCCGGCAATATCCTGAGCGGCGCATACATGAACGCGCTGTCGGACTTTCTCGGCATGCTGCTGCTTCCGTCACCGCCTTCGTTGGTGGTGGACATGTCCACCGCGGTGCTGACGAGTGCCTACGCACAATTCGCCTCCGATCCCGACTGCGTGCTGTGCGTGGAAAGCGAGTTCATGCTCACCGACCTTGGACAGTCGCTCCGCGGATTCTTCCTGCTGCTCCCGGAGCCCGCGTCGCTGCAGGTGATGTTGCGGGCGCTTCGTCTCGCCTGACGGCGAGTCGCGCGAGTCCGTGATGTCTGCAGAACCGACCGCCGATCGGAACATAGCGCTATTGCGCGCGCTGGCCGGCCGCATCGACACGGCCGATCCGGGCGCGTGCAACAACCTGGGCGTGCTGTACTACAGCAAGGCGATGTACGCCGAGGCGGTGCAGTCGTTCCTCGCTGCGCTGGCCCTCGCTCCTCGCATGCGCGTGGCCGCGCGCAACCTCGAAATTGTCGCGTCGACCAGCGGCGCCTGCGATGCACCGCTCGCCGCACTGGAGGCGCGCATTGCGGCTGATGCGCATGATCTCGCCGCGCGACGTGAACTGGCGCGACTGCAGCGGCTGATCGGGCATCCCGCTGATGCCGCAACCACGCTCGACGCGCTGCTCGCCCGCGATCCGGACGACGCGATCGGCCTCCGTGAGTACGGTGTGCTCGAACAGCAGGGGGGGGACCTGCGCAAGGCGCAGCGCTGGTTCGAACGAGCACTGGCAGTGGCTTCCGGTGACGTGACCGCCCGTCTGCATCTGGCCGAGGTGCACTATCATCGGGGTGCGAACGAACAGTCACTGCGCGAACTCGATGCCCTGCTCGCGATCGACAGTCGCCTCGCCGAAGCGCACCTGCTGCGCGGCTTCGTACTCGGTGATATGGGCTACCACGACGAAGCCACAGAAGCGGCTCGTACCGCCAACGCTCTCGATCCGGCGCTGGGCACGCTGCAGGCCGATCTTACGCTCGAGTCGCAACACGCGCAGGGTAGCGGGGCGCCCACCGGGGGCGTGCCGGCGATGCCGATCACGCGCAGCATGCTCGACACCCCGGCCATGCTCAGTATGGTCAGCAACGATTCGCTCGCGCGCTACGGACTGGGACTCGCGTTCAGGCAGCGCGGCTACTTCAGCGAAGCCCGACGGGAGTTCGAGCGCGCCGCGACGCAGGGTGAAGATCCGTTGCTCGTGCAGCACGCCCTCGCCGAGCTCGACCTGGTGCAAGGTGCGCATCGGGATGCACGTCTGCGATACGAAGCGCTGCTCGTCGATCGCGGTGACGATGCGCGCCTCTGGAACGAGCATGGTGTTGCCCTGCACCAGGGCGGCGATGTGCAGGCTGCGTCGGACAGCTACCGACGCGCGCTGCGCGACGATCCGCGCTACGCACTCGCGTACAACAACCTGGGCGTCGCTCTGGAAAACCTCGGCGACGGCGTGGCCGCGCGCGAGGCGCTGCAGCGTGCCACGAAACTCGATCCCGAAATGGTGCGCGCCCGACTCAATCTTGCGCGCTGGAGCCTTCGGCACAGAGATCCGCTCGCCGCGCTCGCAGTGCTGCGCGAGCTCGTCGCGTTCCACCCGACATTGGCCGACGCGTGGTACGAGATGGGACTCGCCCTGCTCGAACTGCATCGCGTGGATGAAGCGCGGCAGGCCGTCACCACCGCCATCGAGCACCGTCCGGATCACGCGGAAGCGCGCTACACACTCGCCCAGGTGCTCGGCACACTCGGAGACCACGATGGCGCGTTGCGGGAGACGCAGCACGCACTGGGTCTCGCGCCTGTTCGTGTCGAGTCATCGCTCACGGTCGGGATCGCGCTGCATGACGAGTGTCCGGAGTCGGTTGGACGAATCGACCTGCTCTCCACGATGGATCCGGAGCCGCTCGTCGGCACTGAAGTGTCGGACGATGACATCGAGCAGATGCTGCGCGAAACCTCGCCCGCTCCGGATCCTGTGGCTGCGCGCCACGACGCGCTCCAAGACACGAACCACGACGCGCTCCACGACACGAACCACGACGCGCTCGACGGCGCCGAGGCGAGCCTGCTGCGCGGCGAGAACCGCGAAGCCATGCGAGCCGCGAACGACGTGCTGGTGCATTGCAGCGCCACGGTACGCGCGG
>JBGTFN010000475.1:0-4635 GCA_041747275.1 Gemmatimonadaceae bacterium
GCGCTTCATCGCCATGAGCAGCGGTCGCACCGGTGCGCCACTGCGTTTGCGCGATATGGTGCCACGCCGCGCGTGCACCGCATTTCTTCTGGACGGGCGTTCACCGCGAGTGCTGTGCGATGCGCGATCGCTGCCCGAGCCCTGTCGTCGGCCCATGCTACACGCCTCCAAACGACGACGCCCCGCGAGAGGCTGTATGCCTCACCGCGGGGCGGTTGTCGTGAAGGGGGCCGATGTGTGGGCCAGCCGCGCGATGGCGACCGACGATGTTGGGGTCGCATGCCACACGGTGGCCCGACCAAAGCGCAATGGAACGTACGGTATGCATCGTCCTCCTGACTTGGCGAGAGCAAGGGACTGCAGCAACGTCAACGTTACGATACGATACAATACGACTCCTACACAACAACGGTCAAGAAGGCACAATCACGTCACGAGCGCGCGGTGGCACCGTGTTTCGAGTTGCGGAGCGCGGCGCCGATCTGGGCGGCCATTGCGTCGAGCAGATGACGGTTCGGCATATCCGATTCAGGAAACGGCAGCGGAATATCGAAGCCGTCGTCCGGTTTGCGCGGAATGAGGTGAATGTGGTAGTGAAATACGTTCTGTCCCGCCGCCGCACCGGAGTTCACCACGATGTTCATGTCCTCCGCACCGGCCACCTGCTGCACCACGGGAATCAGCCTGGTGGCCACCTCGTACATGTGCCGCCCAACGTCGCCCGGGATATCGCGCAGCACCTCGTAGTGCTCGCGCGGGACGACGAGCACATGGCCGGCGTTGACGGGCTGGATGTCCATGAACGCGATGACCTGGCTGTCTTCGTAACACATGGAGACTTCGGCGGCTCCGCGAATCAGGTCGCAGAAAATGCAATGCTGGCCGGCAGACGGGTTGGTGGGGTGCGTGGGAGCATGCATTCGAGCGATCGACCCGGAGGGAGGAAAACGAAGGGGTGGACGCAATGCGGCGGCGCGATGGCGTCTATCCGGTCATGACACCCGCAGCATTGTTCCCGGGAAGGCCACTGTCAAGCGCAGTTGACACCATCGCGCCCGACTGGCCCCGGGAGGCGCGAGGTTGCTACGTTAAGAGGTTAATCCCCTGAACCTGAACGGGACTGGAAACCATGGCTACCTCCGCACGACCGACCCGCGCCCGCAAGGCGACGACCGAGACGACCGGTTCCGTCTCCGGGGCGGCGCCGCTGTCCCGCGAGCAGCTTCTGCGCGCCTATCGCATGATGTACCTGTCGCGGCGGCTCGACGACAAGGAGATCCAGCTCAAGCGCCAGAACAAGATCTTCTTTCAGATTTCCGGCGCTGGTCACGAGGCGATCCTGGCGGCCGCCGGCCTGGTGCTCAAGCCGAAGCACGACTGGTTCTATCTCTACTATCGCGACCGCGCGCTCTGCCTCATGCTGGGCATGACCGCCGCTGAAATGCTTTACGCCGCGGTGGGTGCTGCCGTCGATCCGAACTCCGGCGGCCGCCAGATGCCGAGTCACTGGGGACACAAGGACCTGAACATCGTGTCCGTGTCCTCACCCACCGGCACGCAGTTCCTGCAGGCCGTCGGGGCCGCGGAAGCCACGCAGCGCGCCAACACGCTCGACATCACCGACGGCTTCGAGAACGATGAAGTCGTGCTGGTCACAACCGGCGACGGCACCACGAGCGAGGGTGAGTTCTGGGAATCGCTCAATACGGCGTGCAATCTCAAGCTGCCGGTTGTGTATCTCGTGGAGGACAACGGCTATGCGATCTCGGTGCCGGTGGAAGTCGGTACCGCGGGCGGCTCGATCTCGAAGCTGGTGACGGGCTTCCCGGGGCTCTACATCCAGGAAGTCGATGGCTGCGATTTCATGGCATCGTACGAGGCGATGTCGCGCGCGGTGAACTATGCCCGCGAGCGCAAAGGTCCCGCGTTCGTGCACGCCAAGGTGATTCGTCCGTATTCGCATTCGTTGTCCGATGACGAAGTGCTGTATCGTCCCGACGAGGAACGTCAGGCAGACGCGGTTCGTGACCCGATCGCGCGCTTCCCTGAATGGCTCGTGCTGAACGGCCATGCGACTGCTGAAGAACTCGCGCAGATCAATGAAGACGTGGACGAAGCGGTGTTGGCCGCGACCGACGATGCGCTGTCACAGCCGCAGCCGGACGCGAGCACGGTGCACTTCGGCGTGTATTCGCCTGACGTCGATCCCACCGGCGAACGGTTCGACACAGAAGATGATCCGCAGTTCACCGGCGATCCCACCACGATGGTGGATCTGCTCAACGCCTGCATGCGCGACGAAATGCAGCGCGACGAACGTATTCTCATGTTCGGCGAAGATGTCGCTGACGTCTCACGCGAGCAGTACCTGGGCAAGGTCAAGGGCAAGGGCGGTGTGTTCAAGGCCACGCATGGCCTGCAGACACAGTTCGGCGGCACACGCGTGTTCAACACGCCGCTGGCGGAAGCGAACATCGTCGGCCGGGCGATCGGTCTTGCGCACCGCGGCTTCAAGCCCGTGGTCGAAATCCAGTTCTTCGATTACATCTGGCCTGCGTACATGCAGCTGCGTGACGAGTTGGCCACCATGCGTTGGCGCTCGAACAATGCATTCAGTTCACCGATGGTCGTGCGCACCACGTACGGCGGCTACATCCGCGGCGCGGTCTATCACTCCCAGACCGGTGCGTCGCTGTTCACGCACTGTCCGGGACTGCGCGTGGTGTGCCCGAGCTCCGCACTCGATGCCAACGGCCTGCTGCGCACCGCGATTCGCTGCGACGACCCGGTGATCTTCCTCGAGCACAAGCACCTCTACCGGCAGACGTACAACAAGGGCAGGTATCCGGGGCCGAACTTCATGATTCCGTTCGGCAAGGCACGCATCGTACGCGCGGGCAGCGATATCACGGTCGTGACGTACGGTGCGACGGTGCAGCGCGCACTCGTGGCCGCGAACCAGATCGCCGAGGAGGGTGGCCCGTCGGTGGAAGTGATCGACTTGCGCACGCTCTCGCCCTGGGATCAGGAAACGGTGTACAACAGCGTGAAAAAGACGAGTCGCGTGATCGTGGCGTACGAGGACAGCATGTCATGGGGCTACGGCGCGGAGATCGTCGCACGCATCGCCGATGATTGTTTCTCGTGGCTCGATGCGCCGGTCAGGCGTGTCGCCAGCACTGATACGTTCGTGGGCTACGCGCCGAGTCTCGAGGATGCGATCCTGCCGCAGATCAGCACGTTCCGTGATGCCTACATCGACCTGGCTGCCTTCTAGCTCTCACGTAGCTTGAATGACGAACGCGGCGGCTCCCCTCGGAGCCGCCGCGTTTTTTTCACCTGTTCGGCTAAACCCCGTCAGGCATAGTGTCAGTATTTTAGGCGATTCGGCTCCTGCCTGCTTCGGCCTTTAGCAGGCCCAACCGACGGAGGCCAAACTGCCGAAGGCACTGACACTATGCCTGACAGGGGTTAGCCGAACCGCCGAACTGGCAATGAGTACCGGCGAGGACTACGGGCGACGGCGGAGCAGACCGCGAACACCGGCCTTCACAGCATCCTTGCCGGCATTCTTCGCCTCTTCCTTGGCCTGGTCCTTGGCTCCGTCAAGCGCTGCTTTCTTGAGCGCGGCAGCGATATCCTCATCCTCGTAGCCGGCCTGCTTCATCGCCGCGCGCAGGTCGAGCGTATCGAGCCCGGCCGCCTTGAGCGAATCACTCAGCGCGGAGATGTTCGGCATCTCCACCGCCGCGTAACCCGACGGCAGTTCCAACTGCGCGGCCGCCACATCACCCTTCGTCCACTTCGTCACTTCCATCGTGCTGATCGAATACTGGGTACGGTTCTTGTCGTCCGTCGTCTTCTGCGTGGAGCGCATCTTGAGCGCCGCAGCCTGCGGCAGCTCCTTGCTCGGCCCGGTGACGACCTTTTCCCATTCCTTGTTGCCTTCGAACATCGAGGCCATGTTGCGTCCCATGTCGAGGAACGGATTCATGAGTTCCGACGCCTTGAGTTCCGGCGCGATCCAGAGCGTCGTCTTGCTCTCGTTCTTCGTCGTGCTGCCGAAGCCGAAGGCATTGATCTTCATCGTGTACGCCTGATCGATCTCCCACTGCTCGGTGTTGTAGCCAAGCAATGATTCACCGGCGCCCACCTTGCGCACCTGCATCGACGCATCGCTCACATCGATTTTCATCATGCCGCCCGTCATGCTCGTGAGTGATGAGAACATCGATCCGAGCGCTTTCGGGTCCATCTTCATGTACTGCTTTTCCTTCGTGTTCACCATGTAGATCATGTTGCCGCCGCCGTGCACCAGCATGTAGCCGTCCTTGTTCATCATCGGACTCGGCCCTTTCACTTCGCCGAAGTCGATGCGCGCCTTGTCGCCGGCGATCTGCACCTTGCCGAGGGATTGCGTCAGCGTCTTGCCGGCGGCAGAGAAGCTTTCGTCGGACTCCGACGTGCTGATCTTGAACTCATACGTGATGCCAGGAACGATCAGCGCGCGAACGGACGGCGTGAAGGCGGCAGTGCCGGCGCCGAGTGCCAGTGCAGCGAGCGACCATGTCGCGCGGCGGCGCAGGGCGGTGGCGCTGAGACGATTCGGGAGGGAATACATCGCTTACTCCTGAG
>JBGTFN010000476.1:0-6589 GCA_041747275.1 Gemmatimonadaceae bacterium
ACTGTGGCGGGCGTGGCGGGACGCACGTCGCTGAGCTCGCGCCAGTCGGTGGAGATGTGCAGCACGCCGCCGTCGGCCATGGCGTCGCGAGCGTTGCGCACGAGTTGCAGCAGCGCCAGCTGTAGCTGCGGTGCATCCACGAGCACGGTCGTGTCGTCGAAGGCAAGCGATGTCTCGATGCGCACTTTCGACGGAAGCATCGCGCGCAGCGTGGGTTCCACGGCGCCGATGACGTGGTTGAGCGACACGACCTCCGGTTCGAGCAGCTGCTGCTGACCGAACGCGAGCAGATGTTGCGTAATGTCGGTGGCGCGCGCCGACGCGCGGTGAATCTCTCCCAGCTCCACCGCCGCCTCCCCCCCCGGCGACGCCTGCTGCAACAACTCGGCGTTGGCGCGAATCACCGTGAGCAGGTTGTTGAAATCGTGTGCCACGCCGCCCGCCAACTGCCCGACGGCTTCGAGCGTGCGCAGCTCGCGTTGCCGGTCCGCCTGTTGCTGTCGTGCCTCATCGGTGCGTCGCTCGATGGTCGTATCGCGCAACATCACGGAAAAGCGATCGGCCATCGGCGACGCACGACCGCTGAACCAACGATCACTTGGTCGATGATGAAACGTGAACGTGGTCGACGTGCCGAGGGCGAGGCTCTGCTGCACGGCGGTGATCGCGACGGCATCGAGCAGCGGCTCGAGTATGCGCCGCGCGCTCGTTCCGGCAAGCGACTGCTCCGGGACATCGAGAATGGCGCCCATGCCGCGGTTGCACCATACGATGTTCCAGTCTCGGTCCAGCACCATCAGGCCGTCATCAATCGATTGCAGCAGTGCCTCCGTCGCACGGAATGGCACGTGGCTCGCGACGTCGCCCGCTGTTGCGCGGTCACGGTCGATTCGCGACGGCGTGGGCGCGCTGACCCCGAGCATCGCTCCTGCTGCGCACGCAAGGTGTGTGAGCAACTGCTCCTGATCGACGGACCACCAACGCGGCACACCATCAAACACACAGAGAGCAGCCAGGATATTGTTCGCGGAGTCATACACTGGAGAGGCCATGCAGGAGAGCACGCGCATGTCACGAACGATCGGCACGCCGCGAATCAGCGCATGGCTGCGCGTGTCCTCCACGATCACGGCCCGATTGCTCTTCCGGACGGCCGAGGCCAGCAGCTGCGCGAGCGGAATGTCGCGCGCAGAGAAGGCCGCGTCGCTCCCATCGACCGATTCCAGCGCGTCCGGTGCGCGACCGATCACGGCAATTCGAACGCCCAAAGTGGTGGCAGCGACCTCGAGCAACGCAATGATCGCTGCATTGGCGTCACGCGGCTGGCTGTCGCGCGAACGTTCGCCATCTTCACGATCAGACGCGGCTACGCCAACGCTCGCGTGCGCGCTGTCACGAGATGAGAGTTCAGCGGGGTTCTGATTCACAAACAGCGTACTGGCGGGCGGATGCGGACCATGCGGGGAGGCGTTTGGGGGCAACCTCCTAGTGTACTGCGCAAGGCCGGTTCAGGCTATCCCGCACTGTTCAACGTGATTTCAGTGCGCCATGGCGCCCACGCGCTCCACCGGTAGTTTGTGAGAACGTGTTCCTTCCCTGCGGCCGCACGCATTCCCGCCCTCTCCGCTGACAATCGAATGGTCCGACTTCGCGTACCTTCGCAACTCACCCTGCGACCGTTCGATGTCGCCGTCGCACTGCGTCTCCTGCTCGAGCCGGAGGATCGCTATGAGCCCATGGCGGATGCGTTGGCAACGAGTACAAGCGCAGTGCATCGCGGCGTCGCGCGACTGCAGTCCGCCGGCATACTGCACGCGAGCAGTCGCACGGTCGCACGGCCGGCGTTGCGCGAGTTCCTCGTGCATGCCGTGCGCTATGCGTTTCCGCCGGTGCGTGGTCAGGATGTGTCGGGCACACCCACGGCGTGGTCTCACCCGGCGATCGCTGCCACGCTCGGCAGCGAAGCGGCCTCCGATGCCGTGCGGCCGCTCGTGTGGCCCGATGAGCTCGGAACCATGCGCGGTGAGATGCTCGTGCCGCTCTTTCCCGCCGCCTCGCGCGTGGCGAAGCAGGATCCGCGCATGCACGAGTTGCTCGCTGCCGTTGATGCGTTGCGCGCCGGCTCCACTACGGTACGCCGACTGGTGAGTGATCAACTCGGCGAGCGCGTGCTCTGGGGAACGAGCGACGTGACGCGATAAACGCGATCGGCGCAATGGACGCAACAGACGCGATCAGCCAGCGTTCACGGCGCGCTCCTGCGCCTTGACGTCGCGGCGCACGCGGCCGCAGACGAGATCACACAGCTGCATGACATCGTCGTCAGCCAGCGCGTAGTACACATACAACCCATCCTTGCGCCGTGTGATGAAGCCGGCGGCGTGCAACTGCTGCAGTTGCTTGGACGCATTGGCGAGCGAGAGTCCGGTACGCTCCACCAGTTCACCGACGGCCGTCTCGCCGCCCTGCAGCGCCTGCAAGAGGGTGAGACGCGTGGGCTCGGCGAGCGCCTTGAATCGGTCGGCGACCTGCGCGAGCATGGCGGGCGACAGCGACTTCACGTTCTTCCGACGTGGTGTGCTCATTTGTTCGCCTCCTGTTCGCGTGCAACGCCGCGTTCATCGCCACGTAAAGCGCCGCGTGAAGCGCCGCGTGAAGCGCCGCGTGCAATCGGCAGTCCCGAGTCTCGCCAGGCCGCGAATCCGCCGATCAGATTGGTGACATCCGTGCGGCCTGCACGCTGCAACACGCTGGCGGCAATCGCCGAGCGTGCGCCAGCCTGGCACTGCACCACGATCGGTCGGTGCGGATCCAGCTGATCAATCGCGGCGGGCAATGATCCGAGCGGCACATTGACGCTGTTCGGCAGGCGACCGGCCGCATATTCGCTGGCGCCGCGAACGTCCACAATCTGCACATTGTCCGCGTCGTCGTTGCCGGCGAGCGACTGTACCGAGCGTTGCGGCACGTGCTGCATCGGATGTCCCGATTCGGTCCATTCGCCGAACACCGAGGTGTCAAACCACCCCGCAACACGATCGAGGCCGATGAGTGCAAGGTCACGCGTGGCGCGGCGAACCGTGTTGCTGCCGGCAGCACCGTCGGTCGGATCGTCAGGGAATCCGTCGGCGATCAGGTACAGGTCTGCATCGTACGGCAGCAGGGAGCCCGCGTAGGTGGCAAAGCTGCGGTTGTAGGGAATCGACAGCGTGCCTGACGCATGCGCCTCGGCGAATGCCGCAGCATCGCGCAGATCGACCACCACGGCATTCGTGGACATCAGCGCAGGCAATGACGCATTCGGCGCGCGCGGGGGAAGAGCGCGATCGCCGAGCACGACCGGGCCGTCGCGGTTGATGCGCTTCATCTGCGCGAAGTACGCTGGCGGCTCGGGTTGACCCTCGAGCACCATCGCAACGAAGTCCGATTCATCGGTGGTGGCCAGTCCCCAGTTTGCGCGCTTCTCGTATCCGATGGTGGACGACGGCACCGCGCCCAGCGCCTTGCCGCACGCAGAACCGGCGCCGTGTCCGGGCCACACCTGCAGATAGTCTGGCAACTCACGAAAGCGCTGCAGCGATCGAAAGAGCGTGCGTGCGCCCGCTTCCATGGTGTTGGCAATCTTCGCAGCCTTCTCCAGCAGGTCAGGGCGTCCCACATCGCCCACGAATACAAAGTCCCCGGTCACAACGCCCATTGCGCCCGCCGCTGCCGGCTGGTCGGTGACGATGAACGAAAGATGCTCGGGCGTGTGGCCTGGCGTGTGCATCACGTCGATCCTGATGTTGCCGACATTGATCACATCACCGTCGCGCAGCAGCGTCGCGCCATCGGATTGTGCAAACGCGTACTGCCAGTCTGTACCGCCTTCGGCGGACAGGTAGAGTTGCGCACCGGTACGCGAAACGAGTTCACGCGCACCGGACACGAAGTCCGCGTGGATATGCGTTTCCGTTACATGTGATATGCGCAGTCCCTCGGCCGCGGCAACACGCATGTATTGCTCAACGTCCCGCAGCGGATCGATCACGATCGCATCGCCGGTGGCCTGGCAGCCGATCATGTAGCTCGCCTGCGCGAGCGGCTGGTCATAAAACTGGCGGAAGAACATGTCAGACCTCCCGAAGGTGGCGGACGGCGTCGGTCATCGAAGCCGTCGGTTTGATCTCGGCGGGCGAAAGCAGGCCGCGCACGGCGTTGTGGATCACGAGTCGATTCTGGAACAGGATGCCGGTGGCCACAATCAGCAGCAGCATCGCAAAGCTGCGACGCAGTGCACTGGGTTGAATCCGTTTGACCGCGCCCGTGCCGATGGCAATGCCGACGAGTGCGAGTGCCGTGAACGGCACGAGCAGCGGAAGCGGAAACTCGACATGCCCGAGGTATCCGAGCGTGCCTGCTGTCGCGTTGAGTGCAATCACGAGCAGCGAAGTGCCGATGGCAGCCCGAATCGGCACGTGTCCGAGTTGTACCAGTGCCGGCACGATCAGAAAGCCACCGCCTACGCCAACGAGGCCCGTGAGCAGTCCGACACCGATGCCGAGCGGCGCGAGTCGCGCAAGCGGCAGCACGTACGGCTCGTCATCGGGAAACTCCGGCGCGGGTCCCAATTTTCGAAACAGTGACGCCGACGCCCCGAGCATGACCACGGCAAACAGCAGCAGTTGCGCCTCGCCGGAAATCAACTGCGCCGACAATGCGCCGAAGTACCCACCAACCATGGTAAACGCGCCGAATATGAAGGCCACGCGCAGCCGCACGTGTCCGGCCCTCCAATGTCCCAACGCACCGAACGCACTGGTGAGCGCCACGACGGGAAGCGACGAGGCAATGGCGACCTTGGGATCGAGACCGGCGATGTAGGTGAGGACAGGCACTGTAAGGATCGACCCGCCACCGCCCAGCATGCCAAGTACCGCACCGATGAGTACCGCGAACACCAACGTCAGCATGCTGTCGACAACCCGAGTGTTCGCATCGGCTCCGGCGAACGCGCTTCCGTGATTATTGAGTGTTCAACCATACAGAAGAATAATGCTATGCCCCTGCCGCGCGCCACAACCCAATTGCACCGGCGGCGCCGACGAGCGGGCCAACGACTGGAATCGCCGCGTACCCCCAATCACTGTCCCGTTTGCCCGCCACCGGCAGGATGGCGTGCATCAAACGTGGTCCAAGATCTCGCGCGGGGTTGATGGCGTAACCTGTCGTGCCGCCAAGCGAGAGGCCGATTCCCCACACCACGGCGCCGACAAGCATCGAGCCGAGGTTGGTGGCGGGTGTCGCACCCGAGAACCCCGCACTGCCGAGCGACATCGCAGCGAGCACCAGCACAAAGGTGCCGAGCACTTCGTTGAAGAAATTCGACGGCCAGTGTCGAATCGCCGGCGCCGTGCAGAAGCATGCCAGCTTCGCGCTCGCGTCGGGCGTCTCTCGCCAGTGCGGGTAGTAGTGAAGCCAGACCAGCGTAGCGCCCAGCATTGCGCCGATCACTTGAGCACTGACGTGCCACAAGGCATCGGACACAGTGCGCGCGCCACTGATCACGTTCGCCAGCGTGACGGCAGGGTTGAGTTCGCCTGGCGCTCCCAACGCAATCGCGCTGGACACACCGGCGAAGACGGCGAGCGCCCATCCGGTAGTGATGGCGAGCCAGCCGTCGCCATGGCCCTTGGTCTTCTGAAGCACCATTCCGGCGACGATGCCGTTGCCGAGCAGGATGAGCAGTGCCGTTCCGATCAACTCGCCGAAAGTGCTGGCAGGCATGGCAGGGGGGAGGGAAAGGTGGCTGAGCGACAGGCGCGAGTTCACGCGGAACGCCACGCGCCGCGGAGGAATATGCGCGCGGGACTACGTGCGGACGAGTTGCGGTGCAGCCACCTGGGACGCGGAATCGACCGCTCGCCGATCGCACAGGTGGGCCCAAACTGTTGCCTCGCGACGTGCTGTGCGCTTGAATCCGGAGTGTCCACACTCTTCGCCTTCCCCGAACGCGCGCCTGTCGCGCATCGCTCACGGCTGCCGCTGTTGCTGCCGCTGTTGCTGCCGCTGTTGCTGCCGCTGTTGCTGGCTTCGCTGCTGCCCATGCTTCGGCCCATTGTGCTCGAGGCGCAGGCGGACACGGTCGTGCGACGCCCACCGGTGATCGAACCGGTACGGGTGCGTATCGCACGCGATGGTGATCGCTCCGTGCTGGACCTGCCCTTTGCCATTACGCGCCTGTCACCGGACAGTTTGCGTCCGCAACTGCGTCGCACGGGCGTCGCAGACCTGCTGTTTGCCATACCGGGCGTGCAGGTGCAGCCGCGCAACAATCCCACGCAGGACGCACGCATTGCCGTGCGCGGCTTTGGAGCGCGCAGTGCCTTCGGTGTTCGCGGCGTGAAGGTGCTGCGCGACGGCATTCCGCTCACGTTGCCCGACGGACAGACGCCGATGGACTGGCTGGATCTCGAAACCGTGGGCAGCGTGGAGGCGATTCGCGGCACGGCGGCGGCGCTCTACGGAAACGCGGCCGGCGGGGTGCTCGATTTTCGCACTCGCGACGCATCACCGGTTCCCGGCGAGGTGCAGGCGCGTGCGTGGGACG
>JBGTFN010000477.1:0-5993 GCA_041747275.1 Gemmatimonadaceae bacterium
CAGCGCGGGGCGCACCGCCCTGTGCTACGCGGGCTGCTGCACTATCGCCGCCCATCGGAACGCTGCGTCCAGTGGTCGTGTCCGATGCCTGCGCGTTCTGCGCACCCGGGCGATCACCACCGCGCAGCGTCGCCATTACAACCTCCGGATCGAGGCCGAGCATGCCAGCGGCCGCGGCGGCATCGCGCATATTGCGCACTGCGTCGTTGGGCACGGCAATGACGTTCAACTTACTTTCCACGTTCACCGATACCTCACCGTTCATGCCGGGCAGCAACAGCCGTTCGTTGTTCGGCAGTGAGATGATCACCGGAAACATCGTTACGCTCTGCTGAATGACGGCCTGCGGTTCGACTTTCTCCACCGAACCGCGGAACACGCGATCGGGGAACGCGTCGACGACCACGCGTGCATCCTGACCGGAGTTGATCTTGCCGATGTCGGTTTCATTCATGAACGCGCGCATCTGCACGCGCGAGAGGTCAGCCATGGTGACGATTGTCGTGCCACCGCCCATCACACTGGTGGCGGACTGGATGACCTGGCCGAGCGCCACCGTCTTTGCGATGACCGTACCGGCGACCGGCGCCGTCACACGCGCTTCGGACAGTCGCTGCTGCGCAATGTTCACGCTCGTGCGCACGCGAATCACATTCGCCTGCGCCTGAGTGAACGCGAGGTTGGCTTGCTCGTTCTCCTGCGCCGTGATGATGCGGGCCTTGTACAATTCATCCGAACGTTCTTTTTGCGACTTGGCAACCTCGAGCGACGCTTCACTCGAGCGCAGGTCGGCGGCCGCCTGATCGAGCTGGTTCTGCAGATCACGCGTATCGATCTGCACGATCAGGTCGCCCGGCAACACGTTGGTGCCGGTTTCCACCGGCATTCGTAACACGAGCCCGGACGCCTGCGACTTCACTTCCACAATTTCGATCGGCTCCACGGTGCCAGTGGCCTGTGCATCGACGATGATGTCGCGACGCTCGACGGCAACTTCTCCAATGGGGGCCTGCTTGACCTCGGCCTTTCCGCACGCGGCGAGCAAAGCAACCGCGCTGAGCGCGACAACGAGCGAACGATTCACAATGCGGCGCTCCGGAAAGTCAGACCCTGGTTGGGCCAAAGAAGGTATTGTGTTCACGGAAGGTCCTGACCGATCAGCGATTCGATCTGCGCCTTGGCGACACGCGCATCCAGCCGTGCCTGAATCAGTGCGATACGCGCTGCATTCAGCTGCGTCTGCGACGTGAGCAGGTCGAGCGAGGTGGATGCGCCCAGCTGATAGCGCTGTTGCTGCACGCGCAGATCTTCCTCGGCGGCTTCGATGGACGCCAGCTGCACCTGGACCCGCGCAGCGGCAGCCTGCAGTGCGTTGAGCTGCTGCGTGAGATTCTGGCGCGACGCAAGCAATGCATCACGTGCCTGTGCCTGTGCATTGTCGAACGCGACTCCCGCGTTCACCTGCTGCGTTTCGCGATTGAAGCCGTTGAACAGCGGAAATGACAAGTTGAAGTTGAAGGTCTGCCGGTTGGCTGCCTCCTCACCGAAAAGCAGCAGGTTTCCGCCCTCGAACGCCCGGCTCGCTGCATTGAGGCCATAGCCGAAGGACATCGAAAGGGTGGGCAAGTACTGAGTGCGAGTCGACCGACGACTTGCGCTCGCCGCCGCGACGTTCGCCTGGGCCGCGACCACCGCAGGTCCACCCGCTGCCATTCGCTCCAGCGAGATGATATCGGGTAGCGCGGCCTCGTCGGGCACGCTCGATGTGTCGGATGGTTCCGCCGTCAATGACACGTCGGAGCCGACAAGACGCGTCAGCGCGGCGTTGGCCACCCGCAGGTTGTTTTCGGCGGTGAGGATTGCCAGTCGCGCGTTGCCCACCTGAATGATCGAGCGCAGCGAGTCCGATTTGGTAGCGGCACCGGCACTTACGCGCGCGATCGACGCCTGCAGTTGCGCTTCAGCCTCCTGCAGCTGTGCGCGGGCGGCGCCCTCCGACTCGCGCGCCGCGAGCACAGCGTAGTACTGCTGTTTCACCTGCAGGGCGATGTCGTAGCGCGTGGCAATCAACGATACGTCGGCCGCCGCGATCTGGGCATCCGAGCGGCGCAACTCGTGCAGTCGACGTCCACCGTCGAACAGTTCGAGATTCGAGTTCAGGCCGTTGCTGTAGTTCCACGGATTGGTGCCGAGCGGTACCAGGTTTCCCTGGAAGAACGTCGCACCCTGCGTGTAGCCCGTTCCCATGGACATGGAGAGCGACGGAAGGAACGCGCCAATGGCGCTCCGTCGCGCCGCCGATGCCGAGCGCAGCGAACCACGCGCTTGCACCGCCGCCGGCTGATTGCGCTGGGCCGCGCTGACAGCGGACTCGAGCGCGATGGGACGGGCTTCCTCACCGGCGACCTGTGCAAACAGCGGAGCTACCGGGGTGAAAAACACGACCGCGGCGCAAGCCGCGGTGAAAATGATCCGGGTTGTCATGCGGTTAGCGTTCCTTGGAGGCGGCTTTCGCACTGTCGGAGCGGGCCGACATGTGTTCGAGAAGTTTGCGGAATGCGACGCGCTGCGACTCGTCGAACCGGAGTTCCATGAGTGTGCGCGCGCTGTCTCGGGCTGAGTCCAGCGCCGGCCGAACGGGCAGCATGATCTCGTTGTAACGCCCCTTGCGCCACGTCAGCACGGAGTCGACGCCAGCGGTTTGCTCGTCCGTCAGGCCGAGGTTGCGCTGCAATTCGAGCACGGTGCCGCGCACGGTGTATTCGCGCGAGGCCGTGGATTTGTCCTTCTTGGTTGAGCCGGTGGTGCGGCCGGCCGCGAAGCCGAGCGTGCCTCCGGTAACGAATGCGCCGAGCAGAAATGCGAGCGCGACGGACTTCATTTTGGAGTTGGTCACTTTTGCCTCCGAGCTCAGGGCTCGGCGGTGAACAGGTATCGCGAGGCCGACGCATCGTCCTGCGCCGGGTCGGCGATCGGTACCGAGAACGCGATGCTGACGTCGGAGTCACCGTCGAACACCGTCCAGGCAGCCGCGCCCGCGGCGAGTGTGTTGAGATTGTGGTCTATCTGCTTTTCCTTCCACAGCGCCGTGCCGGCCAGTGTCAGCATGAGCGCCGCCGCGACCAGTCCGGCCGCGCGCCACTCCGCAAACACGCTCCACCATTCGCCCTGCGCTTCCGCCAGCCGAACGCGAGCCATGATGCGCTCTTCAAGAGAGGTCCAGTAGCCGTCCTCCACCGGCGCGGCGTACAACTCGCGCATGGCGGACGTCAGTTCTGAATCGCTAAGTGGGCCATCCGCCGAAGCGCGCCCGTCGATGATCTTCATGAATTTCTCCGCAGGTTGCCCAGCAAACGGCGCAGTGCTGCCCGCGCATGATGCAAGTCTGATCGGGCGGTGCCTTCGGGAATGCCGAGGGTCTGGCCGATCTCTGAATGTTTGTAGCCTTCCACGTCATGCAAAACCAACACGGAACGTTGGCGTTCCGGTAACTGCAACATTGCCTCTCCCAATCGACTCCGAAGCTCGGCGCGTACCGCGGGATCGTGAAACGGAGATGAGACGCTCTCCGACAACTCATCGGCATCACGCACCTTCTTGCGCCGCGCAATATCGAGCGCCGCATTGGCGACGATGCGGTGCAGCCACGCCCCGAATGCCTGCTCGGGGCGGAACCGTTCCAGCGCCCGCCACGCGTGCAGAAACCCTTCCTGCACCGCATCTTCCGCATCGTCGTGCGTGAGCACGATCGAGCGGGCGACCGCGTACGCTCGCCGCTGGTGACGGTGCACCAGTCCGGCAAACGCCACATCGTCTCCGGCCTGCGCGGCCAGCACCAGCGAGCGTTCCGCCAGCACTTCCGCGGACGAATAGCCGGCCAGACGCGCATCGGCCGGACGGTTCGTCACTTCGACACCAACTTGCGACGCCGGCTCATCCACAGGCCGGTCCACTACCCGACGTCCGGCACCGGCGCCGCGATTTTCGGCGCTGGCGCCACTCGGCGCGGTACTGGTCGGGAAAGGGAGTGTTGCGGTCGTCACGGGTTTGATTGGTCTCATCCCGATTACGCGCCCCCCGCGAGCGGCGTTGAAGCGCCGAGCGCACTTGTGCTGACCGCGAGACGTCCGTCAAGCCCCAGCTCGCCAGCGATGCCGCGCAGCGCCTCCAGCACGAAGAGAATGTGCTCGTCCAGGTCGACTCCAAGCTCAGCCGCTCCGCCCACGATGTCCTCACGACTCACTCCGCGCGCGAACGCCTTGTCCTTCAGTTTTTTGCGCACGCCGCTCAACTCGACGTCGTGCAGGGACTTGCTCGGCTTGACCAGTGCACATGCCGTCAGAAGGCCGCTCAGTTCGTCACAGGCGAAAAGAGCTTGCGCCAGCAACGTTTCCCGCGGAACGCCCGTGTAGTGCGCGTGCCCGAGAATTGCCGCACACGCCTGCTCTTCCAGTCCGATGGTGCGCAGGTGTCGAACTCCCTCGGCGGGATGCTCTTTGTCGGCGGCTTGCTCGGCGTTCGGATAGCGCTCGTAATCGAAGTCGTGCAACAGACCGGTGAGACCCCATAACTGTTCGTCTTCCCCGAACCGCTGCGCGTAGGCTCGCATGGCGGCCTCGACGGACAGCATGTGCTTGCGGAGGGACTCGCTCGCCGTCCAGGAGTGCATGAGGGCGAGAGCCGCTTCGCGTGTGGGGATGGGCATGGGAGGGTGGACGGAGGTGGGGATGAATCGTTAAGCAGCGAAATGAGGCGCTGGGATGTTCCTGCGCAGTTGCACACCGCGACCGTTCACCGTCAACTGCAACCGTCAACCGTTGAGGGCGATGTCGCCATGAACTCGGCGCGGGCGTCGGTCAGCCGTTGACGGTGGCGGTAAACGGTTGACTGTTTAAGGGGGGTGCGGGGGGAGGGGCGGAGCTCGGTGCGGCGATCAGTCAACCGTTGACGGTTACGGTAAACTGTTGACTGTCAACGGTTTAACGGCGGCTCGGCTCTCGGCGGTGCTGCGAAACTGTCGACTGTGAACCGTCCACCGCCACCGTCAACGTTGGTTACCGCCCTCGCCACTCGCACTAAGTCCAGCCGTCCGCCTCTCCGCCGTGATCCTGGCCGGAATCTCATACTCCGCCGTCCAGTGCTTCTGCCGGCCGATGCGCCCCAGGTGCGTATCCTGAAACGCGCTCGGGTACTTGAGGCCGTACCCCAGCATCCGGTCGAACCCGATGTGCGCCAACCAGATCAGCGCGATCGGCAACAGCCCCACCTTCGCGGTTACCTCGGCGGTGACCACGAGTGCCAGCGGCAGCGCGTAGCTGTGCAGCACGTTGTATCCGGCCGCGCCCACTCGGGGGCCAGCGAGATACGCCAGAAACGCCACGTCAGGCAGCAGGAAGAGCAGGGCGAATCGCAGCCAGCCGGCGTCGAGACCAGCGTAGGCTGCCACGGCAGCCGCGAGAAGCACGCCCCCCTCGAGGCGAAGCCAGCCACGGACGGGGCGCTCGACGGCGTTCATGCGTCCCGTCCCGGCTGCTTTATCGTGAGGTCAGCCGGCGCGAACGTCGCTGACCGAGGCGCGCGCGGCGTGGTCACCTTCCGCCTCATGGGCGTCGAAAAGGCTGTTCGTCCACACCACGAGGGCGTAGACCACGATCGCGATGAAAATCGCTCCGCCGACCAGACCGGCGAAAGCGGCTCCCTTGTCGGAGCCGTGTGCGGGGGCGTGACTCATGATTGGAGGTTCCGGAGAGGTGGATCAGTCCGCGTCGGACACGCGGACGCTGTTCATCACGTCGTTCGGGCCAATCTGCTTGACGACATCGATGCCCTCGGTCACCAGACCGAACACCGTATGCACGCCGTTCAGGTGGCGCGTATTCGCCTCGCTCAGCACCACAAAAAACTGGCTGCCACCTGTGTCGCGGCCGGCGTGCGCCATGGACAGCGCGCCGAGCTTGTGCGTATGCGGGTTGCCCGACGTTTCGCAGGGGATC
>JBGTFN010000478.1:0-10212 GCA_041747275.1 Gemmatimonadaceae bacterium
AGTGTTCGTGGCGGCCATCGGTCAGCTTTGGGGCCCCAATCAGCAGCGCGGCCTCTATCGCACGACTGACGGCGGAGCCTCGTGGCAGCAGGTGCTTCGTGTGGATGAGAATACCGGCGTCACGGACGTCGCCATGCATCCCGATGATCCACAGGTGTTGTTCGCGGCCTCCTACCAGCGACGTCGCACACCATTCGGATTCGACGGCGGTGGACCTGGGAGCGCGCTGTGGAAAAGCACTGACGGCGGCGACACGTGGCGCAAACTGGGCAACGGCCTGCCCGCGGGTGACTACGGTCGCATCGGCATTGCGATTTATGCAAAGGACCCGCGCATCGTGTATGCAAGCATCGAACAGGGCGAGCGCTACACGGCCAGCACGGCGTATGAAGAGCCGCAGGGCGGACTGTATCGCTCGCAGAACGGCGGCGACACGTGGGAGCAGATGAGCACGTGGAATCCGCGGCCGATGTACGCCAGCCAGGTGATCGTCGATCCGAACGATCCGTGCACCATCTACATGATGAACTTCTTTTCGACGAGTGATGACTGCGGCAAGACGTCGCGTTCGCTGCGGCAGTCGCTGCACGGGGACGATCGTTTCATGTGGATCAATCCTGCGAACTCGAATCATCTCATCAAGGCCGACGACGGCGGCATCGGCATCAGCTACGACAAGGCACAGACGTGGCTCTACATCTCCAACCTGCCGGTCAGCCAGTGGTACCGTGTCTCATTCGATATGAAGACGCCGTACAACGTGTATGGCGGACTGCAGGACAACGGTTCGTGGGCGGGGCCGAGCGCGACATATCGCAGTGAAGGCATCATCAACACCGACTGGGTCAAGTGGGGCGGCGGCGACGGATTTTTCAACCTGGTGGACACGAGCGACAACCGCACGCTGTACACCGCGTCGCAATACCTCGGGCTTTCGCGCGTGGACATGCACACGGGGGAACGTGTGAGCATTCGTCCCGGTGATCCGCGAGGAGCCATCAGCGATCGCCGCAACTGGACCACCTGGCGCGACATCACCGCGCCCGAGCAGCGGCTGGGGAACGCCATGGCGCCGGCCAACTGGGACGCCCCGCTCATCATCTCCCATCACGATACGCACACGATCTACGCCGGCACCAACATCCTCTGGAAAAGCACCAATCGCGGTGAGACATGGACGGCGCTGGGCGATCGCACCACCGGCGTTGATCGGCGGACGCTATCGATCATGGGACAAGCGCCGCGGCCCAACTCGCTCTCGCTCGACGACGGCAACCCGTACTGGCCCACCGTGTCGGCGATCGCAGAGTCGCCGCGTGTGCGCGATGTGCTCTGGGTCGGTACCGATGATGGCAACGTGCAGCGCAGCAGCGACGGTGGACAGACATGGACCGAGTTCTCGGGCAAGCTTCCCGGGCTGCCGCGCAGCGCCTGGATCAATGGTATCGAGGCCTCACGTCACGCCGACACGCGCGCCTATCTCGTGGCCAATGATTATCGCAGTGGCGACTTCACGAATTACGTGTACGTCACCAACGACAACGGCGCGTCCTGGCAGCGAATCGATGCGGGACTGCCACCGAAGCGTGTCGCGCGCACGCTGCGTGAAGATCTGCGCAATCCCGACGTACTCTATCTCGGTACGGAACTCGGTCTGTTCTGGTCGAATGATCGTGGCCGTACCTGGTCGGAGCTGCGCGGCGGCATGCCCACCATGGCCTTCAACGACCTGTTCATTCATCCGCGCGAACACGATCTGGTCGTGGGCACACATTCGCGCGGCATCTGGATCCTCGATAACGTGCGCGCGCTGCAGGAGTTGACGCCCGCGGTGGCGAGCGAAGCGGTGCACGCGTTCAGCACACGTCCCGCCGAACACATTCGCTACCGCAGCGAACTTGGGCATGTCGGTGACATGTTCTATACGGCCGACAATCCGCCATCCGGCGGTATCGTGGACTTCTGGCTTACGCAGCCAGGTTCGGTGGATGTCATGTTCGACAACGCGCGCGGCCGCACCGTGTCGGGCATGCGTGTGGCCGGACATGCGGGACTCAATCGCGTGGTGTGGAACCTGAACTATGCCGATGCGGACCAGGAGCTCACGCGGGCGCCCGGTGGGCCGCCAGTAGATCCGGGCACCTACGCGGTGCGCGTGACAGCGGCGGGACAGACGTCCACCACCTCGCTCGAGGTGCGCGAGGATCCGCGCGTCGACATCGCGCCAGCAGTGCGCGCGGAGTGGACTGAATCGTTGTTCACCCTCTCGTCACTGCGGCGCGACGCGCAGGCCTTGGCAACGCGGGTGAACGCCGCGTGGCGCACCGCGGATGCATCGCGACGTGAGTCACTGGCCGAGTCGCGTCGTGAGATCGCTGAACTTTCCTCGCGCACCGGGCGCCTGTATGGAGAGGCTCGAGGTGCTGTGCAACCACTCACGGCGCAGCAGCGGCAGCAGCGCGACTACTATCAGGAGCTGCTGCTCGAGTTGACGGCAACGCTCACCCGACTCGACGTGCCGTAGTCGCATATGCATACACTCATGCTCTGACACCCAGGCTCCGCTGCCGCTCACGGCGTTGCGGCGCGGGCCGAGTCGATAAGGCGCTGCACGTCGCGCCAATCGTAGTAGTGAAACGCGCCGCCGTCGGACATCATCACCAGCAGGCCTTCCGGGAACCTGGCGCCCACCGGACGCGAGGTGACTTCGACGCCGTCGGTCCCGAGCGCCCGCACCGGAATCACGGCGAGCAGCGTGTGTTCGTGCGGATTGTTTGCGGTACCTTCGCGCGTGAACACATGCAGGCGTCCCGCTCCCTGGTCCGACAGCACGAAATAGCCCGTGCGCGCATCGCGTTCGAAGATCGCAAGGCCTTCGTGATCGTCAAACACGTGCTGCGTTGCAAACAACGCAAGCTCGACGTTTCCGCTGTCCGGATCGGCGAAGTACTTTCGAACGCCAACGCCTTCATCACTGTAGTAGACGTAGCCGAACGCATCGTCCACCGTGATCGCCTCGATCTCCTTCCGTCCGCTGTAGCTACCGAACTCGCGCACCTTGGTCGCGCGCACCACACCGTTCGCATCGGCATCGAGTCGATACTGCCACAGGTAGGTGCCGTTGGTCGGTCCTGTCTTGCCGCCCACGATCGCGAACGTGACGCCGTCACTCGGCCGGCGATACAACGACACGCCCATTGGTGCGCGCGCCGTATCTCCGTCGAACAGCAGCAATCCGCCGCCGTCGATGGCCTTCATGTCGGGCAACGAAAACACGCGCAGCATTTGCCGGTTGCGCTCGGTCGCCACCGCGATGTCACGCGGTGAACCGCCGAGCATCACCTGTTCAGCAACGTCCACGTTGTTCACGCGCATGAGTGGGGTCACGCTGCGTGTGCGGTCGATGCGACCCTGCAGATCGAACACGTACACGCCGCCCGTGAAGTCGCCCTTGTCGGTGCCGAGCACGACGCTGTGCGCTGGATCGGTCGGGTGCAACCAGATTGCTGGGTCATCACTGTCGCCCGGCAGGGTATCGGTGATGACCACCGGATTCAGCGTGTCGTAGACAAGTGGGAAGCCCTCGGATGTAGCCATCTCGGGCATGCCCCGGCTGTCGGTGGACAGACGGTCGGTATCGACCGCTGCGACCGTGGCGTCGTCCGCTCCGCCCGCGCCCGAGCAAGCGTACATGCCTGGCGCAAGCAGCGCCGCTGAAAGCAGAACGCAAAACCGGCTGCGCGTGAGGCGTACTGCGTGATTCGTCATGGGAAATGCGGCTCGAGGAATTTTCAACAGGAAAACCTGGGCAAACGGCCGCGACGAATACAGCGCAATCACCGCCCTGTTACATGCAGAGCTTTCGGTCGACATGACCGATCGGCGCTGGCATAGCTGCGCACATGGGATAGCTTGCCAAGCTGGCCCCCCTCCTCGTCTCCTTCAGCCCCGCTGCGTGAGCGCATCGCTGGTCCTCATTATCGTGGTCGCGACGGCTTATCTCGCGACGCACTTGCTCTACGAGTGGCTGGCGAAACGCCTGCTGATCGTATCGGGCGCCGAGTACCTGGTGCTCGGGATTTTGCTGGGACCGCAAGTGACAGGCGTTATTCCGGTCGAGGCGGCGGAATCGTTCGGGCCGATCATCGTGCTTGGCACCGGATGGATCGGGTTGACGGTGGGCATGCAGTTCTATCTGCCTCGTCTCGTGCGCATTACGGGACTCACGTTCCGTCTCGCCGTCATCGAATCACTGATCACGCTCGGCGCTGTGACGCTGGTTTTGTGGTGGGCGTTCCCGGCGCTCGGGCTCACGTCGCAGTTCTGGGCGATCGTGCCCGCGCTGGCACTGGGTGCAATTGCGGTCGCGTCCACGCCCGCAGGTCTCGATATAGCGCTTCGCGATCGCAAGCGACGCGAGCCGGTGGTGAATCAGCTCGAGACATCGCTCGGTGTGAATGCGTTCGTTGCGATCGTGACGACGGGCATTCTGTTCGCGTGGGTGCACCGCGCACCGACGAGCGCGCTGCGCCCTCCCACACCGACTGAGTGGGCGGTGATCACGGTCGGCGTGGGCGTGCTGGGTGGAGCGCTGTTTCACCTCTTCCTTGGAGAGGAGCGCAAGGTTGATCGTCTCGTCGTGTCGCTTGGAGGCGCCGTTATTCTGGCCAGCGGCACGGCCGCCTACCTGAATGTGTCACCCGTCCTGGCCACACTCGTGATCGGTATCGTACTGGTCAATACGAGTCGCGGCCGCAACGAATTGCGCACTGTTCTGGCGGCAGCGGAGCGCCCGTTTTACTACGTGCTACTTTTGCTCGCGGGCCTGTCCTGGAAGCCGAGCACGTCGAGTACGATCGTCGCGGTGATCCTGTTGTATGTCGTAGTGCGCACGCTCTCGAAGGTCTACGCGACGCGCGCGTCCACCATCTGGAACAAGGCCACGCCACAGCTTGGCCGCGACTGGGGAAAGGCGCTTATCGGACAGGGACGACTGACGGTTGCACTGGCGCTCGACTATGCGCGGCGGCCTGAACTGCCAATCGGCGATGTAGTCTTTACTGCAGCACTTGCTTCGGTGCTGCTGACGGAGTTCGCTGCGGCACGACTGGTGCGCGCGGCGCTGCTGCCAATCGTGGAGCCGCTTCGGGATCTGGCGCAGCGGCTACCCTGGATTGATGCCGAAGAGGAAGATGCAGCCAGTACTGCGAGTACCGTGCCTGCGGCATCGGTCAGTGGAACGTTTCAGGTACCGGATGCCGAGGGTGCAAGCACGCTGCTGTCTCCGGACGCAGAAGTGACGCCTTCGCTGGGCGGAATCGCGCTTGGCCGGCGCAACCTGCCCCGCGATGCGCATCCCGGGTCGACGCGTCAGAGGACGGAAGAGGCGTCCCCCACCCCCCCCGTCCAGGACGCGACGCCGCTGCACGGCCCGGTGCACGGGCAGCAGGATTCATCACCACCGTCTAACACGAAGCCGGACGAGGAGCGCTGATGCGGCGCGTCATCGTGCTGGTGCTGTTGTACCTCCTGATGCAGGCCGTGCTTCCGCTTGGCGAAGGCACGCCGGCAGCGCTTGTACTGATGGCGTTCGGCTTCCTCATCCTTGGCGCCTACAGCGTTGGTGAGCTGGCGACCACGATCAGGCTGCCGAAGATCGTAGGCTATCTGGCGGCAGGTCTGGCCGTCGGTCCCGCGGCGCTCAACTTCGTGTCCGTGCCGGTGATGGACCAGCTCGCGCCGGTGAGCGAGCTGGCGATCGCGTTGATCGCGTTCCTGGCAGGCGCCGAGTTGCAGCTGGAAGAAGTACGGAATCGTGGCGTGGTGCTGCTCAAGATGATGACGGCGGAGCTGTCCGTTTCGTTTATCGGCATCGTCGTAGTGCTGGCTTCGCTTCACAACTTCCTGCCCTTCCTGCAGGGCGCGCCATTTACCGAAGTGATGGGCTTTTCGATTCTGTTTGCGTCGGTCGCGGTCGTGCACTCGCCGGCCGTCACCATGGCGCTACTGAGCGAAAGCGGGGCCAAAGGCGTCGTCGCCCGAACGACGCTCGGCGTGGTGCTGCTGGCGGACGTGGCGGTTGTGCTATCGTTTTCCGGCGCGCTCGCGCTCGCGCGAGTGCTGGCACCACCAGAAGGAGATGGCGGCGTTGGCGCGCTGGTGGTGTTGTGGGAAATCGGCGGAGCCATTCTCGTAGGTGCGGTGCTCGGCGGTGTCGTGGCGCTCTATTTGCGGTTTATCAGTCGCGAGCTGTTCATCTTCGCTATTCTCGTCGCATTTTTTGGCGCGGAGATCGCAGGCCTGATGCACGTGGAGGTGCTGTTGACGTTGCTGGTAGCCGGCTTCGTTGCCGAGAATGCGGGCGGCGGGGGAGGCGAACAGCTGCGTCACGCGATGGAACGCGCCGGTGCACCGATCTTCGTGGTCTTCTTTGCGCTCGCCGGAGCGAAGATCAAGCCCGACGCGGTGATACAACTCTGGCCTCTTGTGATTCCGATCGTGATTGTGCGCGCCGCAGGGATCTGGGCCGGAACACAGATCGGAGCCTGGTGGGCGAAGGCCGAGCCAGCCGCGGCCAAATACACGTGGATGGGCCTGATCAGTCAGGCAGGCGTCGCAATTGGACTGGCGAGCGTGGTGGCGAGCGTGTATCCAGAGCGTGGCGAGGAGCTGCGCAACCTGTTTCTGGCCATGATCGCCATTAATGAGACGCTCGGCCCGATCCTGTTCAAGATCTCGCTGCTGCGGTCTGGAGAGGCGACGTCCGATTCATTTCGCGGCAGCGGGCACTGAATCGTTGCGGAGCGGACTGGCGGGCTGGCAGCCGAGCCACTCCCAGACAGTCCGTCTAGCGCCGCCTGACCGGCTTGAGCGGCTTCCGCCACAACAGCAGCCATCCCAGCAACCCTGCCGCGAGTGAGCCGGCGAGAATGCCGAGCTTGGCCGCCTCGAGCTTCTCACCTTCGCCGAAGGCCAGCGCGGCAATGAAGAGCGCCATGGTGAAGCCGATGCCACCCAGCGCGCCCATGCCGGCCACATGTCGCCAGTCGGCACCGAATGGCAGGTCGGCCATGCGCAGCCGAACAGCGAGCCATGAGAAGAGCATGATGCCCAGCGGTTTGCCGACGACCAGACCAAAGAAGATGCCGAGCACGGCACGATCGGTAAGCGCACCGCTCGTGCCACTGCCGCCGAAGGCGACGCCGGCGTTGGCGAGGGCGAAGATCGGCATGATGAAAAACGCGACGATGCCGTGCAGCCTGTGTTCGAGGCGCAACAGCGGAGACTGAGCGCGCTGCGCGGTGTGCTCGAGCGCGAAGATGGGTTCCTGGTGTCGCTGCGTCGTGCTGAACTCCTCGGGATCGTTCTCGCAGGCCGCGTCGAACGCGTTCAGGTGCTCACGCGCTTCATCGATGAACTCTTCGCCGTCGATGCGAGTGCTGGCCGGTATCGTGAGCGCGAGCAGCACGCCGGCAATGGTCGCGTGGACGCCACTTTTCAGGAAGGCAATCCACAGGATCGCGCCCAGCAGGAAATACGGAAGCGACGAGCGCACACCGCCCACGTTGAGCCCGACGAGAAGCACCATGACGCCGGCCGCAACCAGGAGGGCGACGGCCTGGATGGACGCGGTGTAGAACAGCGCGATTACCAGTACGGCGCCGATATCGTCCACGATCGCGAGCGCGGCCAGGAAAATCTTGAGGCTGGTGGGTACCCGGGAGCCCAGCAGCGCCGCGATGCCCAGGGCGAACGCAATGTCGGTAGCCATCGGCACGCCCCAGCCACGGATGTCCGGCGTGCCGAGTGTAAGCGCCACGAATACCAGCGCAGGTACGACCATGCCGCCCAGCGCCGCGAACAAGGGAAGGGCCGCCTGGCGCACCGAGGCGAGCTCGCCGACCAGGATCTCGCGCTTGATTTCGAGACCTACCACGAAGAAAAACACGGCCATGAGGCCGTCGTTGATCCAGTGGTGCAGCGATTCGGTGAGCCCGAACCCCGGCGCGCCGATGGTGATCTTGGTTTCCCAGAGATGCTGGTAGCTCGCGCCGAAGGGCGAATTGGCCCAGACGAGAGCGACGACGGCTGCGATGAGCAGCACAATGCCGCCCGAAGCCTCCGCTTCCGCGAAACGCTGGAAGGGGGCAAGGACGCGTTCGACGAGAGGCTCAGGCGCTCCGCCGTCGGGCGGAGTCTCGTCATGACCGGGAGCGGTCAACTCGGTGCTGGGTGCGTCCGACACGCCATCAAGCGCGGGAGACACGGTGGAATCTGCATGCACGGAAGACAGGGCAACGAGGTAGCGCGCGCCGACTGAAAAACCGGCGCCCGCGCGTGTTCGCGGTCAATATTACAATATGGCCCTGCGAGAGTTGGCGACGGACCCCTCGCGACGTATTGACGTCGGGGTGCGGGGGCAGTGACGGAATGCACGCTGCAGCCGTCGAACCACACATGATCTACACGGCCGAGGAGAGATCGTGCAGGGAACGTGCGACTCGCGACGCGGTACAGCGTGCAGGGGAATCCTGTACGCAGGTGAGCGATCCGCACGCCTGAATTGGTTCCCGGTGGATGGGTTCACGTCTTTTGAGCATCAGTCCGGAGCGACCGTGCGTCAGCAGGCAATACAGGCGTCCATAGCGATAGATCGAACGGCCCCTGCGGCGAGCCGTCCGGCGGAGCGCGCATGAGCACTGGACGTCAACTCATCTGGCGAACTGTGGCCATGACAGGTGTCGCCGTCGCGTTCGCGACCGGCACGTGGTATGGCGCTCGGATGGAAGCCGCGCGTCAACCGTGGGGGCGCGAGCGGCTGCTGTCCACGGCGCTCGATTCGGTGCGTGTCAACTTCCTCGACTCGCTGCCCGAGAGCGAGCTCATGCGGCGCGCCGTCAGCGGCATGCTGCGCGAGCTGCACGATCCATACGCAGCTCTGCTCGAGAAGGACGGCATGAATCTCTACCGTGGCACACTGCGCGGCGAGAGTCAGGGGCTGGGTCTCATGCTTCGGCTGCGTGGGCCTGCGGCGCTGGTGCGTCGTGTGTATCCGGGCTCGCCGGCCGCCGTGGCAGGGCTACGCGCCGGCGATCAGGTGGTGGCAGTGGATGGGCGAGAGGCGTCGGAGGCGTGGAGCTCGCCGAAAGCGGGAAACAGCGCAGCCGACAGCTCGGTGACGCCGTCGGACACCATGCATCTTCGTATCGTTCGCGCAACGCGTAACGACACCACGGAGGTCACGCTCGTGCGCAGGCCCTGGCACATGTCCGCCGTGTCCGAGGCGCTGTTGGCGACCGACAACGTGGGCTACGCGCGTCTGACGAGTTCAGCGACCGGCTCGGCGGACGAGTTGGAACGCGCCGTCGACTCGCTCGTGGCGCGGGGCGCACGATCACTTGTGCTGGATCTGCGCGGCAATCCTGGCGGGCTGTATGACGAAGGAGTCAAGGCGGCTTCGCTCTTCCTTTCGCGCGGTGATGTCGTGGCGTCGCTCGATCGCCGAGGAAGCACGGAGCAGCAGTTGCAGACGGTGCGCAGCTCACGCTGGCCGACCATGCCGCTCGTCGTCCTGGTGGACGCGAATACCGCCAGTTCGGCGGAGCTGATCGCGGCTGCGCTCCGCGATCACGGACGCGCAATGCTCGTTGGAGACCATACTTTCGGCAAGGGCGTCGTGCAGCGAGTCGTGCCGATCAACAGCGAGATCTCGGTGAGACTCACGACGGCGCGCTGGCTGCCGCCATCGGGTGTGCCACTGGAGCGCCGCGAAGAGAAGGCGGGACAGGTGACGGGTGGACTGACGCCCGACATCTTCCTCACCGGCAACGGACGCATCGATCCGTCAGCGGTGCTGGTGTCACTCTCACCATCGGCCGCGCGCGCGCTCAGCGATGCAGCAGATGCAGTGGTCGCCCGCGCGTTGCTCGACGGCTGGAGCAATGCGCCGCTGCCGCTTCTGGAGCGTCGGCTTCGTGCACTGCTCACACAGTCCGTGAGCGCGATTCATCCGGATCCGGCGCGGCAAATCACCTTGCTTGGCGATGGCACGCGTGTGGCCATGCGCCGACTGCTCGAGATGACGCGCGGCAGTGAAGCATTGTGGGCGTACGCGGCCGATGACGACCCGTCCATGCGGGCCGCGCTCGACATCCTCGCGCCCAGTCGCCTGGCCACGATGGCTGGCGGCTCCACACTCGCCAATGCGACGGT
>JBGTFN010000479.1:0-4603 GCA_041747275.1 Gemmatimonadaceae bacterium
CTCGGCGCATGTTCGCCCCTTGCGCAACCCTCTTCGCCGAGCCGATCGTATGGCTATGCCGCTCTCCCCGCCCATCCCGCCGCGATCGCTCTGGACGGTGGCGGACCTCGAACAGTTGCCCGACGACGGCAACCGCTACGAGATTCTGCACGGCGAACTGCTCGTGACGCCGATGCCGGCGGTGTGGCATCAGCGCGTTTCGGCTCGACTCTGTCTCCACATTGCGCAGTGGTGCGAGGCGAATGCAGGCTGGGAGTATTTCGCGCCCGGCGGTGTGTTCATCAGCGAGACCACATGGCTGGAACCAGATCTTGCCGTGTACCTCGTACCCGCCGGCGGTGCCCTCGACGACTGGCGTCACATGGCACCGCCTGCCCTCGTCATCGAAATCCTGAGCCCGTCCACCACCAAACGCGATCGACACCGCAAGCGTCCAGCATACCTCGCACACGGTGTTGCAGAAGTGTGGCTTGTCGATATTGACGCGCAAACTGTCGAGCGGTGGACTGCGCAGTCGGAGTTTCCGCAGCTGCACAAGAACAAGATTGCGTGGGCACCGAGTGATGGCGCGCATGAACTTACGATCGAGTTCGACAGACTGTTCGCGCCACCCGTTTGAGCGCGGGAACAGCGGCAGGCCTCCCTGCCCCCGTGCTTGCGACGATTGTAGAAGCGCGAACATCGCACCTGCCACGCACTCAGCGAACGGTGAACCCCGCCTGAAGCATCGGGAACTCGATCGCAACGCCATTCACTCTGCGAAGGGATGGCTGCGCGTCCACCACGTAGCGGCCCGGCGGCAGCGGCCGACGTGCAGACTCGCTGGCATCCACCGCCTCGAACACAACCTCGACTGTGCGCGTCTCACCGGACGCGAGCGTGAGATCGGTGACGGCGGTATAACAACCTCTCTGGTTGAGATAGCGCAGCGTGCGCTGCTCCACGCCGCGAACACCGATGGACCGCAGCAGCGATGTGCAGGCGAGCGATATCTCGCTGGGCGTTCGCGCCGTATTGGTGAGCGTGAGGCGCACGGTCAGCTCGGAGGAGGGCGCGACGACTTCGGGCACCACCGCCACCGTCATCTCGAGACCGGCGCGGGTGAGAGTGGCCGCTGAAGCTGCCGACGCATCGGCGGACTCCGTCGGGTTGCTGCAGCCAAGCGCGACCAAAGCTATCGCAGCAAAGCCGACCGCAATGGTGGCGCGTACCGAACGATGGCGTATGAGCATAGTTCTCCCGGGCAGGGATTGTAGCGACATGTAGCGCGATGCAGCGGCTGACAGACGTCGCCTGCATGGTCACGTTGCAGTGTACATAACACGCACGGGACCGGGAATGGCCAGTCGCGTCCGGATGTCGGACGATTCTCAGCGACAGGATCACCCCAAGGCCTCGGCTCGCATCCCGTGGCAGCGTCCACGAAAGTGCTGACATTCTGCCATGGTCAGGTTAAACTTCATGCATGATTGATTGGTCGTCCTGCCCCGCGGTTGAGCAAGATTCGGAGCGCTACAGCGGTGCGTGGCTGTTCCGCGACACTCGTGTACCTGTTGCCGCCCTCTTCGAAAACCTTGAGGATGACGCGCAGGTGAACGACTTTCTGCAATGGTTTCCGGGTGTCACTCGTGATCAGGTGCGTGCTGTGTTGGAGCATGCCGCGCAAAGTGCGCTCTCCGCAGTCTGAATGCGGGTGCTGTTCGATCAGGGAACACCTGCTCCGCTACGCCGTGCGCTGAGCGAGCACACGGTTGAGACCGCGTTCGAGCTCGGCTGGTCAACCCTGAAGAACGGTGAGATGTTGGCCGCTGCCGAGGCTGCGGGTTTCGATGTGCTGTCACCACCGATACCAATCTTCGTTATCAGCAGGATCTGACGTCTCGTCGAATCGCGTTGGTAGTGCTCACCACCACGAGCTGGCCACGTATACGAGTGGCAACGCAGCTCGTGATACAGGCGGTTGCTGAATCGTCGCACATCCGCTACGCGGAAGTGGAGATCCCTTAGTTGCAACTCCTGTGGAACACCACTGTGGCCGGTTTGCGTGCCGCGAGCGCGAGGTCTACGAGAATGTCGAAGCCGAAGAAGACTGAGTAACTCGCGCGGGAGTAAGCATGCTGTTGCGTCGGACGTCGCCAAGCGAGTCCTAACGCCAGCATGTGACGACGGCCAGGGAGCCGAGCACCGCGCCGTACCTCGCGCAACGTTTCGGTTGGCTTCGGCGCATCCCGACGACATGGAGGCGATCTTGCTGCGCTGTTCGCATTGTCCGCGTAAGCTGGCGAACCTGAACCTGGCGCGTGCAGATGTCGCACGCATGGGAATGATTGCGCTCGCGACTCGGCTTGCTTGTCGCATGTCGCATGTCCACTTGCCTCCCCCGTCCCGCCGAGCGTACCGTATGGGCATGCCACTGCTGCACACCGACTGGACCGCCGCGCAAGCGCTTGCGCTCCCTGACGACGACAATCGGTACGAGGTGCTCGACGGGGAGCTCATCGTGATGCCGCCGCCGAGCTGGGAGCATCAGGTGGCGGTGGAACAGTTGCACCTTCTCCTGCATCCGTATGTGCGCGAGCACGCCCTTGGGTGGGTGAAGCTCTCGCCCTCGGCGGTGGTGTTGTCCGAACGCCACCTGGTGCAACCGGATGTGTTCGTGTTACCGCGTGGCGACGGGGCCGCGCCACGCGACTGGTCACACATCACCGCGCTGCTGCTCGCCGTAGAAGTGCTTTCACCGTCCACCGCGCGTCGCGACCGGTGGCAGAAGCGGCACATGTATCAGGCGTTCGGCGCGTCGGAGTACTGGATCGTGGACACGAACGCGCGACTGGTGGAGCGGTGGTGCCCCAACGATGAACGGCCGGAGGTGTGTAGCGACACGCTGTCATGGGCGCCGGCGGGATCGAGCGCGCCACTGAGCATCGATCTGGTCGCATTGTTCGCGGTGGTGGCTGGCGAGCGGGAGTGAAGCTCGACGACACCGCCGAGACGCGCGACATACCCCGCAGGGCGAACCGGCAATCATCACCCCAGTGCGATGCGAAGCCCGTGGATAGCGTCGAACTTTCGAAGCATGTCCACGCATTCCATTAACGCGAGCCTGCTCGGCTTGGTGGTCGCCTGCGCAACGATGCTGTCGGCATGCGGCCACTCGGCGAGCTACGATGTGCAACACGGCACCGGGGTTACACCCGTGCTGCCGCAGCCGACGCGATCGTTGATTCCCACCATCAACGTGGCGGAGGCCGTTGGATGGGCCGATGGACAGTTCCCCGTCGCGGCGTCGGGACTGCGCGTGCAACGGTTTGCAAGCGGACTGGAACATCCGCGTTGGCTGCATGTGCTGCCCAACGGCGATGTGCTCGTAGCGGAATCCAATGCCCCAACCGATCCGGTGGGAGGCATTCGCGGATGGTTCATGAAGCGGCTGAAAAAGAAGGCCGGCGGTGCCGTTCCATCACCCGACAAGATCACCTGGCTTCGCGATGCGGACGGTGATGGCATCGCCGAGCAGCGCCATACACTACTCAGCGATCTGCACTCACCGTTTGGCATGGCGCTGGTGGACAACGCGCTGTTCGTTGCGAACACCGACGCGATCGTGCGCTTTCCATACCGGGTGGGTGATAGTGTAATCGTCGACACCGGCACGACAGTGGCTACGCTTCCTGCCGGGCCGATCAACTATCACTGGACGAAGAGCCTGATCGCGTCCGCAGATGGGCGACACCTCTTTGTTGGTGTGGGTTCCAACAGCGATCATGCCGAACGTGGCCTCGAACATGAGACCGGACGAGCGGCGATCTGGCGCTTTGAGGTGAACTCGGGATCGGGCGAGATGTGGGCCAGCGGACTGCGCAATCCGGTAGGACTCGCATGGCATCCCGCGACAGGCGCGTTGTGGGTCGCGGTGAACGAACGCGACGAACTTGGCAGCGATCTGGTGCCCGATTACCTCGCGCGAGTGCATGACGGTGCGTTCTACGGTTGGCCCTACAGCTACTTCGGTGGAAACCTCGACGAACGCGTACAGCCGCAGGATCCCGCGCTCGTGCGCACAGCGCGCGTGCCTGATTACGCACTCGGCCCGCACACCGCGTCGCTCGGCCTGGCCTGGTCGGAGGGAGCGCAGCTGCCGGCGCCATTTGTGAACGGCATGTTCGTCGGCCAGCACGGCTCGTGGAATCGCAAGCCGCCCAGCGGCTATCGAGTCGTCTTCGTGCCCTTTCAGGGCGGCGAGCCGCATGGGACGCCGATCGATGTACTGTCCGCGTTTCTCGACAACGATGGCAACGCTCGCGGTCGACCGGTTGGTGTAGGTGTGCACCCGAGCGGAGCGCTGCTGGTAGCGGACGATGTGGGCAAGAGCATCTGGCGAGTCACGGCCGACCCGGACATTCATCGTTATTAAGTCGCGCGGCATCGCGCGCAAGCTCACGCACCTCGGCCAGAAATCGGTGTATACTCGATGAACTCCCCCTAGCCTCCCCTCCAAATCCAGAATCCCATGCGACTCCTCACCCTCCCCCGCGTCGCCCCGCTGCTGCTCGCGCTCGCCTTCGCCGCACCCGCGCACGCGCAGCAACCGGCACAGCCCCTC
>JBGTFN010000480.1:0-11180 GCA_041747275.1 Gemmatimonadaceae bacterium
TGGCTTGCCGCGTCCGACGGCGCGCGCAACACCACCGGCTGGCCGGCGGCAAACGCGTCGGCCGTTGCAGGCGTGCGCGGGATGCGCGTGTCGAACACCAGATGTGCGGGCAGATGCTCGCGCACATAGTGCACCACGCGCTCCGAAGCCGCACTTCCCGATTCATACATCGTCAGCAACAAGCCTTCGAGTACCAACTCGTCGTTCTCGCTCACGACGTCCTGAATCGCGCGCAGAATCTGCGGGGTGGTCTGAAGTGCCAAAGGCTCGCATTGCAGCGGAATCAGCACATGCTGGCTGGCTGCAAGCACGCGCCGGGTAATCGCACCAAGCCCGGGAGGCGTGTCCACCACCACCACATGACAGCGCTCACGCGCCGTGCTCAGAAGGTCGGCCAGCATCGTGGAGCTGCCAACGCGCGCCTGGAAGGCCGAGTGATCGGCCTGATCGCTTACTGAACCAGCCAGGATCACGCGTAGCCACGGCAGGGCGGTGGGCAGGATCACTTCGCGAAGCGAGCGCTCACCGCGCAGATAGTCGTCAAAGCCCACGGTGGCATGACCGCGGCGCAAGCCGACGCCGTAGCGCACCGCGCCCTGAGGATCGGTATCCACGAGCAGCGTCTTGAGGCCGCGCCTGGCGAATGCCGCCGCAAGATTCACCGCCGTGGTTGTCTTGCCGACTCCGCCCTTCTGACTGACGACCGAGAGGACGCGCCCCACGCTACCGCCCGGGCTCCTGCTCGGCCGGGCCCGCGCTGCGATGAGTAGGAGCCGCGTGCTGGTCATCGGTGCCCCAGCCTGACGCCCTATCGGCATCGAGACTCACATCGTCCGGACCTGGGGCAGCGCCGCTGATCGATGCCAAGGTTCGCTCGGCATGCGCGATGAACCGCGTGGACTCGTCGTCGCGGCGCGTCGTGCGCAGGAACGCTTCAAGGTGCGCCGCGCAGCCTGCCGTGTCGGATCGCTTGAGCAGCAGGAACGCGAGTCCATAGTGCGCGCCCGCCAACGACGGTTCCAGTTCGAGCGCCCGACGGTAATGCCGAATCGCTTCCTCCGGCTGCGCGGTCTTGGAGAAGGCGATTGCGATGTTCTGCAACACCTTGGGGTCGTCAGGACGCTGCCGCAGAGCGAGCCGATACGACGTGAGCGCGTTGGCGTAGTCGCCGCGCGCTTCGAGGTCGATCGCCTCGGCCAGGTAATCCGTGGAGCGTGACGAGCCGTCGCGCTCGGAAGAGCCGCCGGTGAGGCGGTGCCACCAGGACATGCGCTCGCGCGGGGTCGAGAGGAAAGGGAGAAGGACAGATCGACGCGGATCGCCTGTGCGGATGGCCTAAGCTACCTATCCGCTCACGTGCCTACAAGCTGCGGCCGTGCGCGCTGCAATCGCTTCAGTGCGCGTTGTCACGAAGCTCGCTGCGGCGCTGGCCTCGTGCGCCGGCTCGGTGTACACTCCCCGGGAGTGGCGCGCGTCGGCGTGCTGCGATGTTCACCGACGAGATGTTCTCGCGACACACGGAGCTGCCCATGCCATCAGCAACGTACGCGCCCGATCCCGCCCGCGGCGTTTTCATTGTCGACTGGCCATTTTTTGGGGAACTCTCGCGGGCGCTCGCCCTCAAGGTAGCGCGATCGTACACGCCGGATCTCGTGGTGGGCATTGCTACGGCCGGCGTCGTTCCGGGCGCCGCAATCGCGGCCATTCTCGATCGTCCGTTTTACTCTATTCTCGTAAGTCGCCGCTACAGCACCGAGCGCATTCGCGAGACCCCCGCCGTCTTCGGAGCCGCGCCGCCGGAAGTGCGCCGAAAGCACGCGCTCATCGTGGATGAAACGTGCGGCTCAGGCGCCACGCTGCGTCTGGCCGTGAGCGCGCTGGTGAACGCGGGCGCCCGGGAAGTACGCACGGCCGTCAGTTTCAAGACGGGATCGTACGAGCCGGACTTTCACGGGCTCGCCACCGAGAGCGCGATCGTGCTGCCGTGGGATCGCGAGATTCTCGCTGGGCATGACCTGATCCCGAATCCCAAGTACGCGGGACTGTTGCCCGAGTGACGTGGCCTGGCACGACGCACCGTCGGAAGTCATCGGCCGGTGCTCGTGACGTGTGTGCGCTTCGCGAGCGCTATTTCAGCCCGTCGCGGCGCTTACGGCAGCGCGGTCGTACGGCACACCGCGATTCATTGCTTCGTACACGTAGTTGAGCACATCCACGCTGCCCACCAGAAAGCGGCAGCGCTGATCACCCGCCGAGCGACACTCGACCTCGAGCACCGCAAGTGGCGCGTCGGCGACGCGTCCGAGAAATCCCGCCAGCAGCCCGGTGCCCACGTGACACGACGCCGAAGACGTCGCGTCGCCGTCGGTAGCTTCGGCCCAGTCGTTCGTGTCGAGCGCCATCACCGCGTCGCTCACCTTCTCCACGTGCAGTGATCCCCAGCCCACCGAGTGCAAAAATTCACCCATCAGCGGCCCGAACTGCACGTCGGTGAGAAAGGCAGGCGCGCCAGCTCCGCGCTCGTCCAGCCAGTCCGTGAACGTGTCATAGAGTGTAACGCCGGCGGCGAAACCCGCATCGCGCAGTGCTCCCACCGTCTCCGGATTGCGTTCGGCTGACGCGCGCAGCGCACCGAAGAACTCGGCGGACACGGCAACGGAGCGGGTGCCCTGGCTTGGGATGGTGCTCGTCATGACCCGGTTTTACGAATGGCGGACGGTAAACAGGACCTCGCGCACGAGGCGTGTGCTAGGGGGACGCTCGCCACGCGACAGGGTCACGTCAAGGCGTATATCGTGATCCGTCGCGGTGACAACGATTGCCACTGGCGTGACGACTCGCCTCTCAGCCGACCACCCGCTCCAGCAGCGTGGCTTCGTCGATCACTTCCACGCCAAGTTCGTTCGCTTTGTCCAGCTTGCCCCCGGGCTCCTCGCCGGCCACCACAAATGTGGTTTTTCGCGAGACGGAACTGGTGACTCGGCCGCCGGCCCGCTCCACCAGCGCCGTTGCCTCCCCGCGTGACAGCGTCGGCAGCGTACCCGTGATCACCACCACGGCGCCAGTCAGGGCACCCGACGCCTGCTGAGCCTGTGGCTCATCGAGCCGCAATCCGCGCTCGCGCAACTTCTCCATCAGCGCTGCCGAAGTTGCATCGTCGAAGAACGCGCGCACCGACTGCGCGATCACCTCGCCGATGCCGCGCACGGCACTGATCTCCTCAACGGACGCCGCTGCGAGCGCATCGAGCGTTCCGAAGCGACGCGCGAGCAGATGCGCCGCCTGCCCACCCACATGTCGAATGCCGAGCGCGAACAGCAGGCGCGACAGCGGTTGCGCCTTCGAAGTCGCGATTGCGGCGATGAGGTTCTCCGCACTCTTCTCGGCGAATCGTTCGAGTTGCACGACCTGCTCGACCGTCAATGCATAGATGTCCGATGCGTCATGCACCAGCTCCGCGTCGAGCAACTGCTTGATGCGCTGGTATGACAAGCCATCGATGTCCATGCAATCGCGCGCCGCGAAGTGTACCAAACCCTCGAGCTGACGTCCCGGACACAACACGTTCGGACAATACAGGCCGACACCATCTTCCTCGCGTGCCACGACACTGCTGCACGACGGGCAGTGCGTTGGCGGCACCCACGGACTCTGCGATCCATCACGCTTCTCGGGCACAGGGCCGATCACCTGCGGAATCACATCGCCTGCACGCTTCACCTGAACAGTATCTCCAACGCGCAGGTCTTTGCTTGCAATGAGATCTGCATTGTGCAGCGTCGCGAATGTTACCGTCGTGCCGCCCACAAGCACCGGATTCAGCACGGCGTACGGCGTCAGTACACCCGTGCGTCCGGTGTTCACATTGATGTCGAGCAATGTGGTCTCGGCAATATCAGCGGCGAACTTGCGCGCGATCGCCCAGCGCGGTTCACGTCCACCCACGATGCCGAGGTCCTCCTGCACGCGCACGCGGTCTACCTTCACCACGCCACCATCTATTGCGAAGTTGAGTTCCGCGCGAATGATATGCTCCACCTCATGCGCCCATGCGTTCACCTCGGCGACAGTTGTACAGCGATGACGATGCGGTGCAATGGGAACGCCCCAACCGCAGAGCTGTTCGAGCAGCTCCCATTGCGACTCCGCCGGCGGAAGTCCGGTGGGCAATAGCGCGGTGTATCCGAAAAATCTGAGTGGACGCTGCGCCGTGATTGCCGGATTCAATTGCCGCAGCGCACCCGCTGCCGCGTTGCGCGGATTCGCAAAGACAGGTTCGCCAGCGCGCACGCGCTCCTCGTTCATGCGCTCGAACCCGTCGAAGGGCAGATACAGTTCGCCACGAATCTCGAGCAACTCCGGCGCGTCTCCCGACAATCGCAGCGGAATGTCGCGCACCGTTCGGACGTTTACGGTGACGTTCTCGCCAGCCGTGCCATCGCCTCGCGTCGCCGCCGTGACCAGCACACCTCGCTCGTAGGTCAGCGCAATCGCCGCGCCATCAATCTTGAGCTCGACCGTGTATCCGCTCTCCGCGATATCACGGCCCGCGAGCCTGATCAGCTTGGCTTCCCATTCGCTCAGCTCGTCATCCGAAAACGCGTTGCCAAGCGAAATCATCGGCACCAGGTGCGAATGCCGCCCGAATCCACTCTGCACCGGCGCTCCGACGCGCTGCGTGGGGGAATCGGCAATATGCAGCGATGGGTACTGCTGTTCGAGCAGTTGCAGTTCCCGGAACAGCTTGTCGTATTCGAGATCGGGCAACGTCGGCTGGTCGCGCACATAGTAGTCGAGCGACGCCTGCGTCAGCGTGGCACGCAAGACTTCTGCGCGCTCCAGCGCGACGGGTGGCACAGCGCCAGCGAGCTGATCCGTGGTTTTGGTGTCGCTGCGAAGTATTGACATGGGCACAAAAAGCGCGAAGGTGTGTATCACAGGGTTGGCATTGCACGGAGCAAGCAGCACTTCACGTGCGCGTCATCACGGCGCGTGCGTCGGTGCTGTGCCAATTCTGCCTTATACCCCCGTTCGGAGGAAGCTGTATGCCCATGCTCGACTCATTGCGTCGTGAGCGTCGTCGCGAATCAGAAAAACTCCAGATTCTTGGCATCGGACTGCTCGTAGGCGCCGCACTCGGCGCGGCCTCCGCACTCCTGCTCGCACCTGCCACGGGCGAAGAGACCCGTCGCCGTCTGGCCAAGCGTGGTCGCAAGGCCTACGAAGAGGGACGCGAGCTGGTCGAGGATTCCTGGGAAGACGCCGAGCGCGCCGCCCGCCGCGCCGCTCGTGCGGGCATGAAGCGAGCCCGTGCCCAGGCCGCCCGACTCCGCGACATCAGCGAAGAAACCATCGAAAACGGTCGCAAACGCCTCCGGGTGTAAAGGCGCGAACGCCTGTCGGCGCCGCGGCGGAGGCTTGAGTCAAGGCGTTCTGCGGTGGCGCGTTCCGCTGATGGGGCTGCGAAGCGAACATTGGTCTCCGGACCCTGCGCAGAAGCGCTAATTCGCACACGCGCAAACGCGCGAAGATAATGCTGGTGGTGACGAGGCGCAGTCGGCCTCCGAAACGAACCATCAAAGCTTTCTTCGCGCTTTTGCGCGTTGGCGCCTTCGCGCCTACTTCGTCAGCCCCCGCAAAAACACCGCCACCTCCACCCTACTTCAGCGCCCGCAACTCCCGCCGGGCTTCCGCCTTGTATTTCTCGTCGTTGATATCCCAAAGTGGCGCCGCAATCGCCGCTTCGAACATCGCCCGTGCCTTCGCGCCTTCCCCCGCATCACGATAGATCTGCGCCAGCGCCAGCTGGTGCACCGTTCGATTTGGCTCCCTGGCGTTCGCGCCTTGCAGTAGCCGGATTGCTTCACCCCAGCTCGCTTCGTCGAAGACTTTGCCCCCCATGAACGTCTTCGCGATCATGCGAGTGAAACCGTTTAGTCGCATCACTTCCGCATGCCAGCGGCCGAGCACATGCATCGCGCCCGCGTGCCTCGGATCGATTTCCAGCACCTTGAGCGCCGTGGTGCGCACATCGAGTGCGTACTTGGTGCGCTCCCGCACGCTCACCGACAGCGCTTCGCGCCCCAGTGCCCGCGCGAGGTGGAAGTGCGCTTCGGCCTCCGTCGGCTTGACCGCAATTGCCTGTCGCGCCAACGCACTGGCGCGCGTGAACGCCGACTTACGCCTCTGCGCATTCTCATCGAACTCGGCCAGATCGATGAGCGTTCTCGAAGTCCGCCAGAGCACGCCGTAGTTCTCTGGGGCGGCCTCCAGAGCGGACTCGTAGTGTACCAGCGCCGCCTGCGCTTTCCTTGCCGCATATTCCCGATCACCCGCTGAGAGTCGTTCGGCGACTGAATCCTGGGCATGCAGCGGCGCGACGAGCAGCAGTGCCGCTATGCTCGACAAGCGCCACCTTCGCGAATTCTTCCACGCTTCCTTGAACTTCGACATGCTGGCCCGACCTCTCATTGAACGAAAGCGCGACGGTGGTCGCATTGCACCCGCAGAGTGGCGACAGCTCATCGCCGCCTACGCTGCCGGCAGTATCCCCGATTATCAGATGGCCGCGCTTGCGATGGCCATTTACTTCCGCGGTCTGGAACGAGACGAGACGCAGGCACTTACCGACGCCATGCTGCGCTCCGGTGCCACGCTCGACCTCACACACCTCAAGCAGCCGCGCATCGACAAGCATTCAACAGGCGGAGTGGGTGACAAGGTTTCGCTTATTCTCGCGCCGCTCGTCGCTTCGCTTGGTGTGACCGTGCCCATGATGTCCGGACGCGGACTCGGACACACTGGTGGTACCCTCGACAAGCTCGAGGCGATCCCGGGCTTTCGCACCGGACTATCACTCACGGAAACCGTGCGCCAGCTCGAGGCGATCGGCTGCGCACTCATCGGACAGACCGGCGACATCGCACCGGCCGACCGCAAGCTTTACGCGCTGCGCGACGCTACCGGCACCGTCGAATCCATTCCGCTCATTGCCGCGAGCATCATGAGCAAGAAGCTCGCTGAGGGGCTCACGGGACTCGTGCTCGACGTCAAGACCGGTTCAGGCGCATTCCTCCCCCAACAGTCGCGCTCTCTCGAGCTGGCACGCACCATGATCGAGCTCGGCGCAGACTACGGCGTACCCGTTGTCGCGCTGCTCACGGCCATGGACCGACCGCTCGGCCGGGCCTGCGGCAACGCGCTCGAAGTCGAGGAGAGCATCATGTCGCTGCGCGGCGAGGGGCCGCCCGACCTCATGCGCGTCACCTACGCGCTGGGGGCCGAGATGCTGTTGGTCTCCGGCGTCGTGCGCGACCGTGACGACGCACGACGCCGCATGGAAGTCTCGATCTCCAGCGGTGCGGCGGCGGAGTGCTTCAGGCGCATCATTGCCGCACAGGGCGGCAATCCGGCGGTCGTGGACGATCCCAGTCTTCTGCCCGAGGCGCCCGAGTGTGAGCTGTTCGCCGCTCCGCGCGACGGGGTTGTCTCGCGGGTTCTGCCGCGGGTCGTCGGACATGGCATCATCGCGCTGGGCGGAGGACGCACGAGGGTGGACGACATGGTCGACCCTGCCGTCGGCTTCGTGATCACCGCGCGACCCGGGGACATCGTGCGCGCGGGGGAGCCGCTCGCCACCATCTACGCCCGCGATGCCAACGGAGTGCAGGCGGGTCAGCGAGCGCTCACCGAGGCCATTGTGATTGGTGACGAAGCCGACCTGCCGCTGCCGCTCGTCAGCCACCGCGTGACCGAGGCCGGCGTGGAGCAGTACGCCGAGGGATGAGTCGGCGCGCCGTTGCTCGCCTGCTCGTCGCTCGCCGGAACCGGCCTGCTGCCCTCCCGCGTTCCACGACAGTCGTATAGACTGTCTGCAGTCCGACGCACGTCCGCGTCCGCCCGACTCATTGGCGTCCATCCCCGTGAACTCCTCGTCATGTCGCCTTCCGTCATCCGCCTGCTCAGCTTCGTCGCGTTCGGCGCCGTTCTCCCCCTGCTGGGGCTGTACGCGCTGCTGATCTCGATTTCGATCCCGAATGCGACCGGCGGCATCGAGCCAATCGTCGCGACCATCTGTTACGTAGCCTTCACGTGCATTTTCGGCGCAATGATCATCGTGGCGATCAACTTCGGGCTGCAGCTCTCGCGCGAGGCCAAGGGAATCCATCAGTTGCCACACTGATCCAACGGATCTACCTCGCCGGCTCGAGACGCAACACTGAACCCGGTCCGCCGTCCTTGTCGATCGCGAGGTAGATGAACCCGTCCGGCCCCTGCCGCACATCACGGATTCGTCCCACCACCTCCTTGAGCAGCGTCTCCTCACTCGCAAACGCATTGCCCTTCATTGTCACGCGCGCCAGCTGCTGTCCCGCCATGCCGCCAACGAACACGCTGCCCTTCCACGCCGGGAACTTGTCACCGGTGTAGACCAGCAGTCCCGATGTAGCGATCGACGGCACCCAGTACTTCACCGGCTGCTCCATACCCGGTCGCGTACGCTCTTCCGTGATCGGTGTGCCGCTGTAGTTGATGCCGTACGTGATCACGGGCCAGCCGTAGTTTTTGCCCTTCTGCACAAGATTGAGCTCGTCACCACCGCGCGGCCCATGTTCGGTGTCGAAGATCGCACCGGTGGTCGGATGCACCACAAGCCCCTGCGGATTGCGGTGACCGTACGACCAGATCTCCGGCAGCTTGCCCGCCTGACCAACGAACGGATTGTCCGCCGGCACGCGACCGTCATCGTGCAGACGCACGATCGTGCCCTGATGATTGCCCGGATTCTGCGCCGGATGCGCCTCGAGGTTGCCCGACGGCTGTGCGCCGCGATCACCCACCGACAGGTAAAGAAAGCCGTCCTTGTCGAACGCGATGCGACCACCAAAATGCGCGCCAGCACGACTGTCGGTTTTCGCGACGAAGATCTCCTTCACATCCACGAGTGCATTGCCTTCGAGCCGTGCGCGAACGAGCACTGTTGTGGCCTTCTCGTTCTCCATCATCTTCGCGTGCGCGAGATAAATCACGCGATTCTGCGCGAAGTTCGGATGCACAGCCACTTCATGCAATCCGCCCTGGCCTCGGCTGTGCACCGCAGGCACTCCGCTCACCGGCGTCGGATTCAGCACGCCGTTCTTTACACGCCGCAGCGTGCCGCCTTTCGTGGTGACCAGCATTTCGCCGTCCGGCAGGAACGCCATGGAGAGCGGGAATGACAGTCCGTCCACAACCGGCACGACGTTGAACGACACGGCTCCCGCGCGCTGGGTGGGAGCCTGCGCGGGCAGGGAAGTCGAGCACGCGCTTACGACCACGGTCGCAAGCAACAGGCGCGAAGTGGAGGCGCGTGAGGAAACGCGCGAGAAAAGTGCTGGAGAAAACATGAGCGGTCGGATGGACAGGCGAGTCATGGCAGTACAGGCAAGGGAAGACGGAAGACGAAACTGCATTCGCGCAAAGAGGTGAAAAACCACCGGGCCGATGGTGTTCCTGTGCGGCCACTCCCTCGCGACCGGACGCTGCTTCTACATCAGGGAAAGATCCCGCGTTCGTAGTATGACGTCGCCACCTTCTGCAACGACGTCGCGAGAGCTGCGCTCCGGTAATCCGCGTTTTTGAGCAGCGCGAGCTCGCGCATCTGGTGATAACCGGCCACCATCGTTTCCTCGAGCCCCGACATCACAATGTCCATCTCGGACGCACCAACGGCGACCTGCTCGAACACCCGCTCGTTGAAATTGGACCCCGTCAGCTCCTCCACGGCCCGCAGCAAGCGCGCGTTCGACGATGCCTCGAAACGCCTCTCCATGCGCCCGAAGCGAACGTGCGACAGATTCTTGAGCCACTCGAAGTACGAGACCGTCACGCCGCCCGCATTGAGGAACAGGTCGGGTAGTTGCAGCACCCCGCGCTCCTGCAGGATCGCGGCGGCATCGGCGGTGGTCGGTCCGTTCGCGCCTTCCGCGACGATGCTCGCCTTGATGCGCGGAGCATTCTCCGCGTGAAGCACGTTCTCCACGGCCGCGGGCAACAAGACGTCGCACTCCCATTCGAGTCCGGCATTCCCGTCGGTACCGGCCAGCTTGAGCTCCGCGTCGAGATCGAGGATCGAGCCGCCGTTCGCGCGATGCTGGTACGCGTGCTCCACATCGATGCCCTGGCTGTTGTAAATCGCTCCTTCACGTTCGACGATGCCGACAATGCGCGCGCCGTCCTCGCCCAGATACTTTGCCGAGAAGTATCCGACATTGCCGAGTCCCTGCACGACCACCGTCTTGCCGTCGAGCCCCTTGGTCAGCCCGAGGCGCTGCATGTCTTCGAACTGCGCCATAGCTTCCCGGATGCCGAAGTACACGCCGCGACCGGTCGCTTCGAGTCGCCCGCGCACGCCACCCAGTGAGAGCGGCTTTCCGGTGATACAGCCCGCGGCCGCAATCTCGCCGGCCTTGAGCGCAATGTACGTGTCGGCAATCCATGCCACCTCGCGAGGGCCGACGCCCATATCCGGACCCGGAACGTCCACGCCCGGTCCGATGCAGTTGCGCTGCACCAGCTCGAACGTATATCGGCGCACGATGCGCTCAAGTTCTCCGTCAGAGTAGTTGCGCTTGTCCACCTTGATCGCGCCTTTCGCGCCGCCGAACGGCACATCAACCAGCGCGCACTTGTACGTCATGAGTGCGGCCAGAGCCGTCACCTCGTCTTCCGACGCGTGCGCTGAAAGCCGGATGCCGCCCTTCACCGGCAGCCGATGCTGCGAATGATGCGCACGCCACCCATGGATGACCTCAATCGTGCCATCATCCCGCCGCAGCGGAAAACTCACATGATAGACGGCGTTGCACGCCTTGATCTGCTGCAGCAGGCCATCAGGCAACGCCAGCAACGTGGCCGCCTTGTCGACGTATCGATTGACCTGCTCAAAAAACTTCGGGGCTACCGACATAGGGAGGATGGTGTCGGGGAAACGAAGGGAGTGTGTACTTCCACCCAATGTCGGCCCCGTCCCAGCGCGCGGCAACCTCAGCAAGCCTTCCCTCTGCCTCACGACGTCCGTTCCTCGAGTCCAACGCGTGGTTCCCCTCGCGACGCCGTACCCGCCTCCCGCTCGACCGACGCAAGGAGCCCCACCCCTGCGCCGTGAGCGGCTGTCGGCGAAGCCGTTGAGCCGCTCACGG
>JBGTFN010000481.1:0-4360 GCA_041747275.1 Gemmatimonadaceae bacterium
ACGTGTATCGCGCATGTTGAGCGCCATGGGTCCGCGTGCTGACACCGCGCTGCATGTCGCGGCACGGTCGTCCATGTTCAGCACTGGCGCGGTCGCGATACCACGAAGTGGCGCGTCTGTGACTGCATCAGCGGTCACGCCGAGCTGCAACGGCAGCGTCCACCCTGCGACATCGTAGGGCGGGTCAACAGGACCACCCGGATACTGCTCCATGCGCGGGAAACGCTGCACTTCCAGCAAGTCTTTGGCGTGCGCGCGGAACGGCTGCGCCAGGTCCACGACATACGAGCCGGCGGGGTACTCTTGTCCGTTTGCGCGAAACGGTGAAGCTGCTTTGCCAACCTCAACGCCGCCGATGCGCAGCACTTCAACGAGCCGCTGCACTGCGCTCGGATCGCGCTGCGCGGAGGGAATCACGTAGGCATAGGGTGCTGAATCGGCGCCCAGTTCGATCTGCTTGCGTGTGAGCTGCGCCTGGTTGCGCACGAAGCTGGCGCGCTGTGTGGACGCGAGTTCGACCAATGCTTCGGCCGCGATCAGCTGGTAATCCATGATGTCGCGCAGGCGCCAGGTACCACCTTGCCACGGATTGGGAAAGTTGACCTTGCGCTCGTACGTTGGCAGACCGCGCGGATGCCCAGTGAGTTCGTCGACCGATTGCGTGATGGGCGAGGCGATGCGAACGCTCGCCGCCTCCGATAGCAGGCCGACCATGTTGTGGCGCGTCGGGGTGGACCGCGCCCCGCCGTGCCACCAGAGATCGTACGTGACCCCGTCGCCAACACCCGTCTTGCCACGCGATTCGAGCGCAAACTGCATTTGCATGCCGATCAGGTTGATGCCGCGCACGATGAGCGGATCGACGTTGGCATTGATCGGGTTGACGTGCGGCGGCACCGTCATGCGCATGCCACGGTTGCCCTGCTGATGCACATCATAAAAGATCTGCGGGAACCAGCGTCGGTACAGGTAGTCCGTGACCAACCGGGTTTCCGCCTGCGTCACCATGAACCAGTCGCGGTTGTTGTCGTGGCCGGTGTACACATGGTAAAGCCACGGGAGGGGACCCCCTTCGAACGGCGTGCCTACCCCTTCACGGTACCAATCCGTGATCATCTGTTGGCCGTCGGGATTCATGGACGGCACCAGCAGCACAACCACGTTCGCGAGCTGGCGCTGCAGCGTGTCGACCGTGGCCAGCCGATACGCCAGCTCCATCGCCATCTGCGATGCACCGATCTCATTCGAGTGCAGGTTGCAGGAGACGAACACCACCACCGGCTGCGACGCCACGAGGCGCGCTTCCTCAGCAGCACTCAGCCCGCGCGTGTCCGCCAGTCGCACCTGCGCGGCGCGAATCTCATCGAGGCGCGCAATGTTTTCCGGCGTGGAGATCGCCGCCACGACGAATGGCTTGCCCTGCGTCGTCACACCAAGCGTATCGAGACCCACCTGCGGCACCGCGCGCGCGAGTGCGCCAAAATAGCTCGTGATCTGCGTCCAGTCGGCCAGCACACGATCTGCGCCGACTTCGATGCCCACATGCGCGCTCGGCGTCGGCACACCCGCCACTGGGCGAATGCTCTGCGCTCCGACGGTTGTCGCGCTCGCGCCCGCGCACGCAAACGCGACGAGAATCGACGCGCTTCGCGAGAATCGCAGGGCGCCGAGCCAGCGCTGCGCCGGAACCAATGCGCGCGGCCGCTTGCGCGCGCTCACTTGAGGATCCCCGCAGTGCGACCAGCCACGGTGAAGGCGCGCACAACCTGCTCGAGGTCGTCGCGAGTGTGATCTGCACTCACCTGGCAGCGTACGCGCGCTTCGCCCTTGGGTACAACCGGGAACCCGAATCCGGTGACGAAGACACCCTGCTCGAGCAGCAGCTCGCTCATTCGGATCGCGAGCGCCGTCTCACCGACGATGATCGGTACGATCGGCGTTTCGCCGTCGAGCGGCGTAAAACCGGCTTCGCGAATCGCACCGCGAAACCAGTTCGCATTGTCGCGAAGACGTGTCACGCGCTCGGGTTCGGCGTTGAGCACACGCACCGCCGCCAGCGATGACGCCGCAACGGTCGGCGGCAGCGCATTCGAAAACAGCTGCGGGCGCGAGCGCTGGGTGAGCAGGTCGACCACAGATTCCGCCGCGGCCACGAAACCACCGGCCGCGCCGCCGAGCGCCTTGCCGAGTGTGGACGTGATCACATCCACCTCGCCGATCACGCCGAAGTGTTCAGCGGTGCCGCGCCCGGTTGCGCCGAGCACGCCGGTGGCGTGTGAGTCGTCCATGAGCACGATGGCATCGAACTCACGCGCCAGCTCGAGAATGTCGGGAAGCTTCGCAATGCTGCCTTCCATGGAGAAGACGCCGTCCGTCCAGATGAAACGGCGACGCGCGTCACGAGATGCCGCAAGTTTCTCCCGCAGGTCGTCCATGTCGCTGTGCTTGTAGACGGCGCTCCTGCACTTCGTGATGGACTTGGCCAGGCGCACTGAGTCGATGATCGACGCGTGGTTGAGCTCGTCGGAGATCACGACGTCGTCCGGTCCCGCGTGCGTCGGCGTGAACGCCTCGTTGGCATTCCACGCCGACACGTACGACAGTGAGGCCGGTGTTCCGGCGAGCTGTGCGAGTTCGGTTTCGAGTTCCCGGTGCAACGCGAACGTGCCGCAGATGAAGCGCACGCTGGCCGTGCCCGCGCCGTAGCGGCGCAGTGCATCCACACCCGCCTGTACTACCTGCGGATGATTCGCGAGACCGAGATAGTTGTTGGACGAGAGCACGATCACCTCGCCGCGTCCCTCCATTCTCACGCGCGCGCCCTGCGGCGATTCGAGGTGATTGAGGCGCTTGTAGACGCGGTCCGCCTTGAGCTGGGCGATCTCTGCGTCGCTGTCGGCAACGAATCGGGCGTTGATCATGGGTGGTCCGGGACTGGAGTGCGCGTGATGGATCGGCTTACGCGATCTCGAAGATCACCTTGCCGGCTTCGCCGGACTTGATGAGGCGCATGGCCTCGTCGACGGCTTCGAGCGGGAGGCGGTGCGTGATGACCGGTGTCGGATCGAACGTGCCGGCGCGCAGGAAACGCGTCATCTGGTGCCACGTGTCGTACATGCGCCGTCCGACCACGCCGTAGATGGTGAGACCCTTGAAGATGATCTCCGTGGCAAAGTCGATGTCGATCGTGCGGTTGGGGATGCCGAGCATGTTGACGCGACCCGCTGGTCGCGCGAGCGCAAACGCCTGATGAATCGCGCTTGGCACGCCGGACATTTCGAGCACCACGTCGGCGCCGTGTCCGTCGGTGGCGGCGTGTACAAGCGCGGCCGCTTCGTCGGGGTGCACCGCGTCATGCGCGCCCATGGTGCGCGCCAGTTCAAGGCGGCGCGGGTTCACATCGGTGGCGATGATGCGTGCCGCACCAGCCGCGCGACAGATGCCAACGGCGAACGCGCCGATCGGACCGCAGCCCGTGATGAGCACGACGGCGCCCGGAATGTCGGCGGTGAGGGCGGTGTGAAACGCATTGCCCATTGGATCATGAATACCACCCAGGTCGTAGCTGATCGCGTCGTCGAGGTGCCAGACGTTGGTGGCGGGCATCGCGATGTACTCGGCGAAGCAGCCGTCGCGATCGACGCCGATGATGCGCGTGGACGGATCGACGTGGGCGTTTCCGGTGCGCGAAAAGATGGAGCGCTCGTCGACGATGTGTCCTTCGGCGGTGACACGATCACCCACGGTGACGGACTCCACGAGCTTGCCGACTTCGACAACGTCGCCGGCGAATTCGTGGCCGACGACAAACGGCGGGCGACAACGGCCCTGCGCCCAGGCGTCCCATTCGTAGATGTGCACGTCGGTTCCGCAGACGCCGGCACGTCGGACTTTGATCAACACTTCATCGTCGCGGATGCGCGGCTCGGGCACTTCGGTGAGTACGAGGCCGGGCGCGGCGGACGGTTTGACGAGAGCTTTCACGGTGGTGTTGCGAAGGGGAACGGGGAGTGTGGCCGCGGACAAACGCATGCGCTGCACCCGTCAAAGCTCGCACCGCGTCGGGGTGGTTGGAAGGGTGCGCATGTTGCATCGCGACGGCATCGCGACGACATCCACGCGGCGATGTGTGCGCAAACCGGCGCGCGCGAATGAACGTTTCGCATGTGTGCGGCGTACTATTCCGCGCGCGTTCTTTATACGCACTATTGCGCGGTGTAAATGTCCACACGTATATTCGCGACAGTTCAACAACTTACGCGCGCTGTCCACATTGGCGGCCGCGATCACTGAACCCCGGAACTGCGTGGCGCTGAATCGACGCGAGTTTCTTCAAGGCACAAGCGCTGCCGCTGCAGCG
>JBGTFN010000482.1:0-4817 GCA_041747275.1 Gemmatimonadaceae bacterium
GGCATGCGCGTTTGGGACGAACGCGTGCTGCAGGGTATTCGTGAGCGCACCATCACCGCCAATGTGCATCTCATCGCCGATGAAGTGCTCACCGGATTCGGTCGGACCGGTCCGATGTGGGCAAGCGAGCGCGCGGATGTATCTCCCGACTTCATGTGCCTGTCGAAGGGCATCACGGGCGGCTTCATGCCGCTTGGTGCAACCGTTACCACTGAACGCATCTTCGACGCATTTCTGGGCGACCGCACGCGCACGTTCTTTCACGGCCACTCGTACACGGCGAATCCCATCGCCTGTGCGGCTGCACGTGCCGCCCTGACGCTGTACGATGACAACTCCGAGGACGCGCGCATTGCGCTCGAGGTCGCGCAGGCCAGCCACCTGGCGGCGCTCTCCTCGCATCCCGGCGTTCGCGCGGTGCGACAGATCGGCACGGTCGCAGCAGTCGAACTTGCGGGGACCAGCGGCTACCTGAGCGGGATCGGCGGCGAGCTCTCGGCGTTCTCTCTCCAGCAGGGCGTACTGCTCCGCCCACTCGGCAACGTTGCCTACGTGCTGCCGCCATACTGTCTCACGACCGATGAACTGGCGCAGGTGTACACTGTCATCGCACGTTTCCTTGAAGGGGAGCGAGCCACGCACGCGGGGGAGAACGATGCCGGCTGAAGCACCGGTGCGATTGGGAGTGACTGGCACGGACACCGAGATCGGCAAGACGGTGGTCTCGTGCGCCCTGCTCGCGCTGGCACGCGCGCGCGGCTTGACAATCGGCACGATGAAGCCGCTCGAGACCGGTGTGTTCGCGCGCACTCGAGTCGATGGACCGTCCATGCGTTCCGACGCCGAGCGGCTTCGGTCCGCCGCAGGCGTGGAAGATGCGCTCGAGCTGATTCGCCCGATCGCGCTCGTCGAACCGCTCGCCCCGATGGTTGCTGCCAAGCGCGCCGGCGTGGCAGTCGACATCGGCAAACTCGACCGCGCTTTCGAGACACTCTCCAAAGGACGCGAGTTCATGCTGGTGGAAGGCGCAGGCGGCCTGCTGGTACCGATCACGCCCACGCTCTCGTATGCCCATCTGTTCGCGCGCTGGAAGTGCGAGTTGGTGATCGTGGCAGGCAATCGCCTGGGCGTACTCAATCATACGCTGCTTACCGCGTACGCGGCTGAATCACTTCGCATTCCGGTACGCGCCATCGTGCTTACGTCTCTCACGGGCCGCGACGCCTCGGTCGCTGAGGCCACCAACTTCGACGCACTCGTCGAGCTGGTGCCTCACATTCGGTGCCTGCGCTTCCCATGGGTAGACCGCTGGGAAGACGCGGACGCGCTCAGCGCGGCAGCCGAGGGCACCGGCCTGGCCGACCTGTTGTACGGCAATACACGAACTGACTGATGCGCTGATGCCTGCATCGAACAACAATTCGCGCGTTTGCGCGTTTGCGGTGCCTGTGAATTTTGATAGCGGGAATTTGTGCAATAGAGAGCAAGTGAGCGCGAAATCGCAAAGGCGCAAACGCGCCAAGGGAAATCTTGTGTTCTTCAATCAGGAGAGGTGAATGCGTCACGAGGATACGTCTGCGAGTTGGGATTCCATGGCGGGGGTGGCGCTGGCGGGGGGCACCATTACGCGGGAGCAGGCGCACGCGGTGCTGAATGCACCGGATGATGAGCTGCTGGGACAATTGGCGGCCGCGTATCGGGTGCGTCGGGCGCACTGGGGGAATCGCGTGCGGCTGCATTTCCTGCTCAACGCGCAGAGTGGTTTGTGTCCGGAGGACTGTGGGTATTGCTCGCAGTCGTCCATCTCGACGGCGGATATCGAGAAGTATCCGATGATGGCGCAGGAGCGCATCATGGAGGCGGCTGACCGTGCGGCGCAGCTGAAAGCTGGCACGTTGTGCATGGTGATTTCGGGTCGTGCGCCGGGCGAGCGTGTGTTCGGCAAGGTGCTCGATGCGGTGCGCGCGGTGCGCGAGAAGCACGATCTCAAGATCTGTGCGTGCCTTGGACTGCTCAATGCGGAGCAGGTGGGTCGGCTCAAGGATGCGGGTGTGGAGACGATCAATCACAATCTCAATGCCTCGGCGCGGTTCACCAGCGAGATCGTGTCGTCCCACACCTACGATGATCGCGTTGCCACGGTGGAGGCGGTGAAAGCAGCGGGCGTGAAGACGTGCTCGGGCGGAATCCTCGGCATGGGCGAGACCGATGATGACGTGATCGATCTGGCGTTGTCATTGCGCGCGATCGATGTGAAGTCCGTGCCCGTCAACTTCCTGATTCCGGTGGAGGGCACACCGCTCGCCAACGTGCGCCAACTCGACCCGCGCCGATGCCTGCGGATTCTCGTGCTGTATCGTTTGCTCCTGCCGTCACAGGAGATTCGAATTTCGGGTGGGCGAGAGGTGCACCTGCGCAGCTTGCAGCCGCTTGGATTGTATGCCGCGAACTCGATCTTCATCGGCGACTATCTCACCACGCAGGGTCAGACCGCGCAGGACGACTTGCGCATGATCGAAGACGCTGGCTTTGTGCTGGAGACGGCGGACGGTGACGCGTTCACCGGCAATCCGATGGAGGGCGTGCCGACGGAATATCCGAGAGCGAAGCTGCCGCTGGTCGAAGTGTGAGTGGCAGCGTCGCGATCGTTCGCCTGATACTTGATCGTTGAGCTGCGCGGCGCGCGATGACTAGCGACGCCGCGCAGCTCCGACGCCGGCGGTAATCGCCGCCGCCGATGCCGGGTCGGACAAGCCGAGTTCGCGCAGGAATGTGGTACGCGGCTCATAACGACCCATCGCGTCGAGGTTGGCTCCGAGTGCGTCGCGTCTGACCTGTTCCGCCTTGTCTCGATCGCCGAGCCGGTCGTATACGCGCGCAAGTTCCGCGTTGGTGCGCGTCCAGCCGTGCGCGCCCCATCGTGCGCGCTCGAGGAGATCACGTGCCTCTGTCCATCGTTCACCTTGCATGGCTACAAGTCCACGAATGTGGTAGGGCAGGCGCGCATCGCGCGCGTAGTACGACTGTCGGCTCCAAAACTCGACGGAGTCTGCCATCTGCTTGAGTCGCACGGTATCGCCGGCGGGCGCGATCGCATCGGCGAGGTTGGCGGTGACCCATGAATGCATGCGGGACGATTCGCCGACCGGCGTGTCCGGCAGGACTTCGAGCAATTTGGTGTACTCACGCTCGGCGTCCTCGTAGCGACCGAGCCTGCTGTAGTTGTTCCCGCGCACCATGTGCGTGACGAAAGGATCGGCGCCTTCCTTGTCCCACTCCGCAAGTGCCGCGTTCGAGCGATCATAGTCACCAAGTTCGCGCCAATAGATGGCGCGCACGTCGTGCGCGATGATGCGCGCCGTGCGGTCGGGATCACGCTGCATTGCATCGAGCAGCGAGTCGACGCGCTTGAAGTTGCGCGCGATGATCTGATGACGGATGTAGTTGCCGCGCAGATTGGCATCCATCGGGCCGAGCAGGACGCGAAGCCGATTGAATGCGTTGTCCGCTTCGTCGTGGCGTCCCACCAGCGTCGCCGACTCGTACAGACCGATCCATGCGCCGGGCAACTCCGGCTGCAGTTCTGTCAGACGAAGTGCCGCCTTGTAGGCACCCTCGAGATCGCCGCGCAGTGTACGCCAGATGCGAAGGCCACCATATCCCGAGCACGCAGCGCAAGGCCCGCGACCGACCGTCGTGGCGAGCGAGTCGAGCGCGAGCTGCTGCATGGTGATCGCTTCGGCTTTGGCGAAATCGCCCGCGTGCCCGTACATGCCCGCGAGAAATGCATACGCCCGCGGGTCGCGCGGAAAACGGTCCACCAGGTCATGCAGGATGCGAAGGGTGTTGCGCACGTCGCCGGCAAGCCGCGCGGCGTCGGCTTCACGATTCATGCGCACCCACGGACTCGCGCGATACGCATTGCGATCGAGCACATCATTCAGCCGAGCAATGACATCGGCTTCGCCGCGAGCACCGGCAATGCCAAGTCGTTCAACGACCGCGCTCACGAACCCTGAATCGATTGCGATTGCCGCATCGAGTTCGAGCGCTGCGCTGGTGGCGCTCAATCCGTCGAGCATGCGAAGCGCGCGCATGTAGCGCTCGAACGCTTCGGCGCTGTGCGTCTCCAGATCCGTGACGCGTGGGCCGGGCACACCTACACCAATGGCGTCGACCAGGCGCGCGGCCGCTGCGGACGCGAGCGTCATCAGGTCGCGCCCCTGCGCCGTGAGCACATCGCGTGTATTGCCCGTTCGCGCATCGGTGATCGTGAGATCGAGCAGCAGCAGTGTATCGCCCTGCACGAGACCGGCGCGCACGAGCATATCGGCCTGCAGCGATCGCGCGACAATGAGTGCGCCATCGATATCGAGTCGATTGGGATCCAATTCCGCGCGCAGCGTGGCATCGCGTACACGGCCAGGTGAGACGACTTCGACGCCATTGGTTCGGGACAGCGCCGATGCAATCAACTGCAACAAACCGTCTGTGAGCCAAAGTTGCGTGGAGTCGCCGCGCACCAATCGCATGTCGGTGATCGCAAGCAACGGTGTCGCAGGCGCCGCTGCTGCGTTGGCGGTCTCGCGACGCGTAAGGAACGCGCCAGTGGCGATCATCGCCGCGACCAACAGCGCGGCGGCCGCTGTCACCATGACTCGGCGAGCGCGTGCGCGAGTTGCAGTCGCCGGCGATGCATTCGTTCCAGCAGTCGACGACGTTGAGTCGGACCCAGTTGTTGCCGTCGCAACGACGACGGCAGATGGGTCCTCCGCAACGCCATCAGGCACCGCCGCCAGTCGCTGCTCGAGCGACGC
>JBGTFN010000483.1:0-8549 GCA_041747275.1 Gemmatimonadaceae bacterium
CCACCGCTCCAGTTCACCGACTGTTCCGGCTTCAGATCTTCTGCACCAAGCACGCGCGCAATCGGATCGCTCACCGGGAAGGTGCGAACGTCGAACGGTACACCATCGATGAAGTTGGTGGCGGTCGAGGAGAACCACTGCTGGTGCAGCGACGGAGCGCGGAATCCTGTGCTGAACGCGCCGCGCAGCTTCACCTGGTCGAGAAGTGAGAAGCGGGTGGCGAGCTTGCCCGTGGCCGTTCCACCGAAGTCGCTGTAATTCTCCGCACGTGCTGCTGCGGAGAGCAGCCAACGCTCCGTGATATCGTTCGAGGCTTCGATGTACACACCCACATTGTTTCGCGTATTGGTGGCAGCATCGTTTGGTCGAAAGCCCGGAAACACCTGTGAGCCGAGCGCCCCCTGGCGTCCAGCATTGGGCCCGTCCATGATCCGCACGCCACCATCGCGGTACGAATCAGGATCGCCCTCCGTGATATCGTAGCTTTCGTATCGAAACTCGGCACCCGTGGCGATCTGCAGTGGGCGGCGCAAACCAACGTTGAAGTCGCGCGTAAAATCGACGTTTGTGGTACTCTGCGTAAAGCCCAGCTGTCCGGCATAAAACTGCGTGGGGCTCTGTGCGCCCAGCGTGACGTTCAGGGAGTTGGCAATATCGAACGCGAAGCTGTTGCGACCGGCCACGGTGCTCACGTCATAGCCCCACGAGCCGATGTCCCCTTTCATGCCGAGCGTTCCCGAATAATCCCAGATGGTCGAGGTGATCAACGGGAGGAACCCGTTGGGATAGATCGCGCGCACCGTGCGATCGTCCAACGCACGGCGGTAGAAGCCTGCCGCCTCGCCGTCTCGGCGTCCCACGCCGACGGTCGAGTACACCTGCGCGCCGCTGTTCAGGGTGCGGCCGTAGTTCATGAAACCGGTAAAATCGCGCACGTCGGCGTCACCCTGGCGGTGATTGACCAGGGCCGGATCGTTGTTACGCGGATCGCCGGCGAAGTATTGGGCACGCGTGTCCGGCAATGAACGATTTGTGGGCGCGCGGTCGCGATACTCAGCGGCTAGCGTCAGGAAGCCGGCCCCTCCGAAATCAGTGGAATAGTTGCCGGTGAGTTGCAAAACCTCGCCATCCCGAAGGTTCTCGCGGTAGTTCTGTGTTGCGGTCGGCACATTGGGATTGCCCTCGAGCGTCGTCTGCGTCCGTCCCACCGTCGCGGAAAACTCTGCAGGGGCATTCGCCTTGAGAATGATGTTGATGACGCCTGCGATGGCGTCGGACCCGTACTGTGCAGCCGCACCGTCACGAAGAATTTCGATCCGGTCGATCATGCTCGCCGGAATGGCATTCAGATCCACTGCAGCCTGGCCGCGTCCGATGGTTCCGTTCACGTTGACGAGGGCGCTGGTGTGGCGGCGCTTGCCGTTGACGAGCACCAGCACCTGGTCGGCGCCCAGACCGCGCAAGGTTGCGGGTCGCACATGATCGGTGCCGTCTCCGATTGTGGCGCGCGGGAAGTTGAAGGAGGGGGCGATCATCTGGATCATCTGCGCCGTCTCCACGCGTCCGGTGGCGCGCAACTCAGTCGCGCTCAACACGTCGATCGGGGCGGGCGCGTCGAGTACCGTGCGCTCGGCCGTGCGGGAACCCGTAACCGCCACCGCGCCGAGCGTCGTGGCAGACTTCTGGAGGATGAAGTCCCTGGTCACCGTGCCACCGGCCACGATCGTGATCGAATCGCGTTCGAGACTGTATCCCACCAGTCGGACACGAATCTCGTATCGCCCCGGGCGCAGCGATATGCGATAGCTGCCGTCAGACCCGGAGATCACTCCGGACTGCGTGCCGCTGATGAATACCGACGCACCGACAATCGGCTGCCCGGCTTCGGTTACCCGTCCTGTCACGGTGCCGACCAACGACTGCGCCGCAAGCGGCGAGGCCGTCGCGAGCGTCAGCAGGGTCACCGTGCGTACTAGTCGCGAGCGCATTTGCATGCTTTCGTCTCCCAGATTGGTGGTTGATGTGGTAATCAGGATACAAATCATCGAAACCGACGTAGCGTGCCAAGCAAAGCCGATGCTGAAGCGTCTACCGAGGGTAAGCGTCGTTCAGCGGCATGCGTCGAGCGGCCATTAGTACGGATACCGTTTGCGCTTGGGCGGTCGCGCTCCGTGCAGATAGGTGACGAAGCGCTCCGTGTATACACCCAGGAAGACGACGAGCAGCAACAAGCCAATCAGTCCGGGCTTTGCGGAGCAGCTACGCATTACGAGATACCATTGATGGCGACATCCTTGACTGCGGCACTCAAACGATCGAGTTCCTGAAAGCTTGTGTGTGCACCGGGTGAGCAGGCATCAGCGTACTCTCAGCGGGATGGTGAGCGTGCGGTTCTGGCCGAGCTGGCGCACTGATATCTCTGCATCCATCGTTCGCTCCGGCGTCCAGAAAAAGTCGTACGTCTCGCCCACGGCGATCGTGAAGGCGGACGCACGTTGGCGCTGCAGGGCGGGGGGCAGATCAGCACCGTCCTTCGCAAGCGGCGACCATCGCTGAGTGACCGAGTCGCTGCGCAGCACGATGGCGTGCGGACTGTCGCGCTGCATGTTCAGGAAGCGCAGCCGGTACGTCGCGCCAACGCGCAACGTGCGGGCCTGCAACACACGCTTGCCGTTGATCGTCGGCGGCGACAAGCCGGGCGTATTGACCTCACCAAGCATGAAGAAAAGGTCGTGCTCCGGGTCGTAGCGCGCGCCCGGTTCAATCACAAGCATGGGACCGAACAACCCGTACTGGAGTTGAGCCTCTTCTTCCATGTGAGTGTGATACATGAAGGTGCCAGCGCGCGGTGGAGTGAACGCGACCGTAAAGGAATCGCCTGGCGCCACGAGTGGTGAACTCTTCGAATCTGCGCCGCTCCAGCCGGCGACTCCATCGTAGTAAGCGTCCAGCTCCATTCCGTGCCAATGCACACTTGTAGGTTCGGAGAGTCGGTTGACGACCGTAATCTGCACGGGGCTCCCGCGCGTCAACACGAGCGGGGAGCCGGGAATTTCGATGGAATCGCGCCGTGGGTTGCCGCCACGTTCGAGCACGAATCCGCGCCGGAGCAGCTGGCCACTGTCGCCGCGCACTTCCTGCGCATAAAGCCGCAGCCGCGCTGTCGCGTCCGTTCTGGATTCCGGGCGACGCTCACGAGCGGCCTGCACATCCAGGCTGAGGACGAGCCCCGACATCGACCGGAGGGCATGATGCTGCGCGTCATGTGCGCCGTGTGCGCGTGTACTATCGGGGCGGTCGGGAAACGGCAGGATGTGCGAGACGACGTGACAATGAAACAACCATCGTCCCTCCCGCGTCGGCACGAAATCCATGCGAAACGTCGCGCCGGTGAGCATTCGCTCAGTGACCACGTGCGCTACTTCATCTGCAGCGAACGTTGTGTCAACCGACCCGTCGCCGCGGGCCAGCACGCGAAAGTGGAAACCGTGCAGGTGCATGGGATGATCCAGCTGGCCGCCATTCACCCATCGCCATCGCACCGTATCGCCCGCCGCATACGCGAGCCGTTCGGTGTGGGGCCAGGACCGGCCATTGACCGCGAGGTCGAAGATGTTGCTTTGCTGCTCCTTGGGTTTTGTGGTGTCGGGCAACACGTCCATCATCGTGATGACGAATACACGCTCTGATGTATCGGGTGGCACACCAGCAGCATCGATGACCAACGCACCGGTGAGTTGCGCGTCGATTCCCGTCCGATCGACCAACCGTTGTCCCGTCGTGGACGCCCAGTAGAGGTACGTACCAGGAGCACCGGCCACGAACTCGACGATTCTCCGAAGGCCAGCTGGGACGACCAAGGAGTCGCCACCCGCCGGAAGCCCATGCAGGACGAGCGTGGAATCGCCCGTTGAGTTGACTACCGTGACTCGCACGATCGTGCCTTGCGCCGCGCGAATGAGCGGACCGGGAATGCGCGGAGTACCGTCCTGTTCGGCGAAGGCCTGCACCGTCAGCGTTGAATCGACGTCCGCGTCAGGCAGCCACCGTGCCGGCCGAGCGTCCAGGACGATGGTCAGCATTCCGTTCGCCATCGTCCCGGCGGTGGTTCGATTATCATTCGCGACGGCCAGTGCCGTGATGGCTTGCTGCTCTTGCCGGGTGTGAGCGCTCGCGCCTCGGCATGCGAGCGACAACGGCACGAGGGCAAGCAAGAGCGCGAGCCTGGCAAAGTGCGTTGGACAAAGAATGGACGCGAGCATGCCCGTTACCTCTGTGCGATCGTTCAAAGTGCCGAGACAAAGCATTCCAGACGTTACCCCCAGCGCGGCTGTTCCCCGAGGTCCACGCCCAAGGTTGTCTTCCCGACAATCTCCGGCGCCAGCAAGGTATTGGCAGGGTGGAATCCACCGCAGCGAACGTCCCGATAGAGGCGCTCCAGCTCGTTCCCGCGGAACATGCCGGACCCGCCAGAGATGGACATGGCCCGGTCGACGATGTCTTTCGCGGCCTCAACGGCAACGTGCTTTGCAGACACGAGCTTGCCTGGCCAGTTCGCGCCATGGTCCACGCCTCGCGACCATTCATCGGCAATCTTTTCGACGAGCGCTTCCGCAGCGTCGAATTGAAACGTCATCTGCGCGACGTGGTGCTGAACTTCCGGGTGGTACGCGAATGATCGGCCAAGGGCGAGGGATGTGCGCTTTCGGGCTGTTGTGACCGAGAGGTCCATCGCGCGCTTTGCAATGCCCAGGTAGATGCCGCCGAACGTTGGTTCGCCCCAGGCGAAGATACAAAGCACGAACAGATCTGGCGTGCCAGCCGGTACCTTGCGCGCGATATACCTATCTGGCACGAATGCACCATCGAGCACCGTGTCGTCACTTCGGGTGGCGCGCATGCCCAGCGTGTCCCATGTCTCCTCGATGCGGAAGCCGGACGCATCCCGTGGCATGAAGGCATGGATAATCTGTGGTCCCATCGGGTCGCTCGCGTCCATGCCATGAATGCCGAGTCGGGTCCAGACGGGTCCCAGGCTACCGAACATCTTGCGCCCGTAGAACTTGTAGCCGCCTTCGACCCGTTCGGCCCGTGTGGTCGAGAGAAAGAGTGGCAGGTCGTTCCCTACCTCGCCGTGTCCGGCGGCAAAGACTTCGCCGGCTGCGGCTTCCTTCAACATCCACTCGAGCGATGAATCGCCCAGCCGCCGCATGTCCGCGGCGACACCCGTCCAATAGAGATGCATGTTGGTTGCGAGGGCAGTCGCGGGCGCCCGGTAAGCGACCTGACGCTGCTGCTCCACCACCTGGGCGAGACCGTAACCCAATCCGCCGAAATCCTCCGGGATGGCCAACTTGAGATAGCCACTCGCGCGGAGCTCTTCGAAGTCATCGCTGAAAAACGTGTTGTCGCGGTCGTGGCCGGCCGCCCGGCTTCCGAAACGCTGCAGAAGGTCTTCAGTAAGGACGCTCGGGCGGTTCATGGTTGTGATCATTGTGGTGCTCTCCCCAAAAGAAGGTTACCAACAACGCGCTGTGCTCCGCACCCACCTGCCTGATCCTGCGCAGCACCTCACCACCTGCAACGGTAGCGTCAACCAACATGCGGCTGACAGGTGCGGTGCGCCAGCACGGCGCTGAAGCGGCGCTACTTCATTGTCGCCTTTCGTCATGCTGTTGGCGGCAGAGCTCGTCGAGCGTAGAGCGCACGACACTGTTGTTGACTTCCGACACAAGTCGAGATTTTGTACTGTCGGTATTCGACACTAACCCACCTTCCCGACGATGTCCGACTCCGCTTCCGCCCGACAGGCACCTTCCGCCGACATCCTCCGCGGCACGCTCGACCTGCTCATCCTGAAAGCGCTTTCCCTCGAAGCCATGCACGGCTGGGCGATCGCGCAACGGCTTGAACAGCTCACGGGCGACGCGCTGCGCGTCGGACAGGGATCGCTCTACCCAGCCCTGCAGCGGCTCGAAGAGAAGGGATGGGTTGAGAGCGATTGGCGCGTCACTGACCAGAATCGGCGCGCCAAGTACTACGAACTCACCGCCCTAGGCCGTCGAGCGCTCGGTCAGGAAACGAAGCACTGGCAGCGCTACGTGGCGATGGTGGACTCGGTACTCCGCACGACCTGACGAGGCAGCGACACCCATGGGCTGGATGAAGAGGGGTGGCGCAAGCGCATCGGCTGGAGTTCGGTGGCGTCGAACGGTTTCGCGAAGAGGTGCGCGAGGCAGCGACGCGCCTTGATCCGGTGCGATCGCTCAAAATGGAGTAGGGACGCACGACGACTCGCATTGAGAGCCGAGCACAGTCGTCGCCTGCAACAACTTTCCCGCTACGGTTTGCGCGCCCGCACGACCACGCGGTAGCGGTTCTCATGGTTCAGGTTGATGAGCGCTACGAACACGCGTCCTTCGAACTCGCCCACTGTGGCGCTCTGCGAGACTGACGACAGTTCCCATCCTTCCGGAAGCAGGATTGTGTTGCGCAGTCCCTTCATCATCAGGTCCAGCATCAGTTCACCATTCACCACGGCGTAGCTCGCGTCGGTGAGCGTGCCGCTGACCTTGAGATGCGCACTCTGGCGATCTTTCGTGATCGGTACCTCGAGTGACACTCGGGCATCGGACGTATGCAGCGGCTTGCCCGTATCCAGGTCCACAACCGTCAGCCCTGAAAGCGGTGCGTACGACAACAGGTCGAGCGGAAGTGAAGCGCCTTTGCGGTAGTCCGAGTAGACCTGTTCCACCGCGATGCGATGCGTGGCGGGATCTCCGAGGTCGTATAGCGTCTTCACATCATCGAAGAACACGTCGGTGAGATTGCTCGGCGTGTGTACTGCGCGCGTGGGCCGGGCATGCACCGTCAGCAGGTTGGCGACGCCGCTTGGATTGGCGAAGTGCAACTTGACGCGGTTGTCGGCAGTGGTGCCAATCTGCGCCGCAACATTGCTGGACAGCAGCGAGAAACCGTGCGGAAGGATCACGCCCAGCCTATAGCCGCTCAGGCTTCGTGTCCAGGTGATGTCACCGGGCTCGATGCCGAAACGCGTGTTCGCTTCATCGTGCACCTGATACGTGCGAGCATCGGTGTACGTCTTGTAGATCAGCACGCGCCCGATGCCTCCCTCCGGCACAGCGCGCGGAAGTTGCGCGCGAATGGCGTGGGAGTCTCCTTCGCCATCGTAAGTGAACGGCAGCGGTTCACCTGTGCGAGGATCGTACACCTCGATGCCGGATCCTTCGCTCCCGCCGCGTGTGGCGTTCACGAGTTCCGTAGCGCCCACGCGCGAGACCTCGGGGAGGAACATGATGCGAAATGCACCGCTCCCCGGTTCGAGAATGGCATACTCCGTGTACGCATCTTGCGTGAACAGCCGCGTGAGGCGCGCACTGGGCTGCAGCGATCCGTCGGCACGTTCGCCACCGGGAAACGGGTTCGCCCCACCGGCGGCGGCGCGCTGCGCATCGAGTGTGGACGTGGCAGCGCACAGCGCGAGACTTGCGACGAGCATGCGCGTGATGTGTTGATGCATGTGGTGCTCTATTTGGGAAAGCTTTGGGGGTGACGGGAGGGTTCGCATTCCTGCGTTCCGAAAGCAGCCCCGGTTTCTGCTATCATTCAGGATCGCGTTCGCTCATGCGGAACACAACCAGGCGCTCCACATCAAGTTCATCCCGCTCCACGGCAAGCACTTGATCACCAGTCACACGGAGCAGGCGCAGAGTCGCTGAGTGTTCGAGGCGGGCACGAAAGCTTGTGCCGTCTGAGGAGAGCAAGGTCCACCTTCGTACACCGTCGTCGAGGTGCTCCAGTACCGCATCCTGCATCCATACATTGCCAGCGCTGTCGGCGAGCAGTTCATCAAACGCCGGGAAGCGCTCGGCGCGTGGGTGCGTTTCAATGAATCGGCGGTACAGCTCCTGGTTCCGGGGTGTGCTCGCGTTTGCGTTCCACACCGTGCCAAGCGCCTCAACGTCGGCGTTACGCACCGTTCGGTCAGGTCCGCGCCAGCGAACGATGCGCTGCAACGCACCATCAACCCACCGACGAAGCTCGGTCTGATCAGGGTCGCCACTCCAGAAGCCATCAGCGGTTGCGGAAAAACGCACGACGCCGGAGAAGATCGCCGGCGAGAACGCACCATCGGGATCGTTGAACTCCTGATACTGCATGACCTGAGCGAACCGTCCGAGCGTCGAGAACTGTGCGCGACTGGTATCGGAACGCAGGATTTCCGATGTCGTAGCGACGGCCTGTCGCCCCTGATCCACGAGGCGCTCGGTGGCACGACGCTCCATGACGGCCGACGCATCACGCAGGATGCCGAGCAGTCGCGCTCTCCCCGCCAGCTCCGACGCACGAACAGTGCGCACGAGACCGTTGGGCTCCACAAACAGGCTGAAACGACCCAGTGCCACGTCCCATACGATCAGCGTATCGAGAACAGGCGACTCGCCACGAACGGATTCGATGCGAATCGGAGCGCGAAACTCGCCTGGTCCGTCACCTGAACGACCTGTGCTCCAACGCAGATCGCCGAG
>JBGTFN010000484.1:0-15591 GCA_041747275.1 Gemmatimonadaceae bacterium
GGAAGAGCACAGCGCCTTGCACGGCCGGCAGATCGCGGCGCGAGATGGCGTTCACCACGTAGCGGCCGATGCCGGGCCATGAAAAGATTGTCTCGGTGAGGATGCTGCCGGTCAGGTAGCCGCCGAAGTCGAGTCCGATGATGGTGACGATCGGAATGAGGGCGTTGCGCAGCGCGTGGCGGCGGAGCACTGATGATTCAGCCAGGCCCTTGGCGCGTGCAGTGCGCACATGATCGGCGCCCATGACCTCGAGCATCGAGGATCTGGTCATGCGCGCGAGATATGCGATGGATCGCGAGCCGAGTGCGAGCGCGGGAAGCACAAGGAAGGCGATGCCGCCGTAGCCCGAGGCGGGAAACCACGGCAGCGTGACGGAAAAGACGACGATCAGCAGCAGCGCGATCCAGTACACGGGAAAGGAGATGCCGAGGTAGGTCGCGGCGAGCGTGAGGCGATCGAACCAGCCGTTGGGGCGCACGGCACAGGCCACACCGACACTCACGCCCACCACGATGGCGAGCAGCATCGCGGCACCGGCCAGCAGCAGCGTGCGCGGAAAGCGCTCGAGCAGGTCCCCCAGAATCGGCCGACCGGTGATGTAGGAGTTGCCAAGGTCGCCGCGCAGCACGCCTGTGGCGTAATGCACGAACTGCGACCAGAGAGGGTCGTCGAGCCGCAGCTCGGCGCGCAGCCGGGCGATCGTGGCTTCATCGGCGCGCTCACCCACCATGGCGAGCACCGGATCCCCGGGCGCCACGTAGAGCAGCAGAAACACCACGATCAACACGCCAAGCAGCGTGGGTATGGAAAGCGCAAGTCGCCGTGCGACGAGCGTCAGCAACGAGATGCTCCGCGACGTCCCTTCGCCGGAAGCGCGTCCATCAGGGGTTGCCCAAGCTGACCTTGCTCCAGCGCTGTCCGTTGAAGATTACCGGCACTTCAAAGCCCTGCACCCACGGCTGCACCGCGTAGAGCTCGTTGTAGAAGAACAGCGGCAGCAGCCCGACATCCGCGTGGGCCAGCGAGTCGGCCTGGCGGTAGAGCGCGATGCGTTCCGCGTCGCGTCCTTCGCGGCGAGCGAGCGTCACGAGTGAGTCGAACACCGCATCGCGGTAGAACGACACGTTCCCGCCCACACCATGATTCGCCGAGTGCAACAGCGGATAGAGAAAGTTCTCGGCGTCGGGATAGTCCGCGTACCAGTCCTTCAGAATGAGATCGACCTGTCCGTTGCGCGCCGCTTCCCGCACCGATGCGGCGTCTCGCTGCACCAGTTGCACACGAATACCTGCGTCGGCCAGGTATGCCTGCATCGCCTCGGCGATGCGCGGCAATGGCGCCGTTTGTGAACTCCAGAGTTCAAGATTGATACCGTTCGGATGCCCTGCCTCTGCCAGCAACTTCCGCGCGCGTGCAACATCGAATGCGTACGGAGCGCGGTCGGCGTTGGCGCCGTCGAGGGAAGGCGGAATGACGCCAGCGGCGAGCGTGCCGCGTCCGCCGAGCAGCTTATCCAGGATTGTCTTCGTGTCGATTGCGTGCGCGATGGCACGGCGAACGCGCACATCCGCGAGCGGACCGCGCGTCACGTTCACACCCACGTACCACAGCCGAAGCGCGGGTGCCGAGTGAAGCATTGCGCGTCGCTCCGGTGTGGATTCCCAGCTCGCTGTCTGGTCTTCGGGCACGTAGAGAATGTCCACCGCGCCATTCTCGAACTCGGCAACGGCGGTGCTGGGCTCCGGGATAATGCGGGCGATGAGCGTGTCGACAGACGGCGCGCCGCCGAAGTAGTTCTCGTTTCGTGCGAACTTCACGTAGTCGTCGTGTCGCCACTCGACAAGCTTCCACGGGCCCGTACCGATCGGCTGCTCGCCGAAGTTCTCGCCGAGATTGTCCGGCACGACGGACGCCACTGGCATGGCCAGCAGCTTCGGAAAGATTGCGAGCGGTTCCTCGAGCGTGATCACGACGGTGGAGTCGTCAGGCGCCGAGAGTCCGGTGATCGATGTCACCGAGCCTTCGCTGTAGGCGCGGGCGTCCTTGATCGGGTAGAGCGGCCAGCCGCGTCCACCGGTGGACCCCGGATCGAGCACGCGGCGGAAACTCTCGATCACGTGCGACGCCTTGAGGGAACGACCGTCGTGAAACTGCACGTTCGGACGTAGATGAAACGTGTAGCGCAGACCATCCTCCGATGCTTCCCAACGCTCGGCGAGTCCGGCTTCGACGCTCGCGTCGGGAGCGAAGCGCGTGAGTCCGTCGAAGAGATAGGCCACCGCGCGGCCGGTGGGCACGTCGGTGGAGCGCGCCGGATCGAGCGAGCGCGGGTCCTCCCAGTCGCGCGAATCAACGAGCGTATGTCGCTGTTCGCTCCGGTCAGCTCCCTGACAGGCCGCCAGCATCAGAGCGACGGCGGTGAGCGGGACGGAAGTGCGAGACATAAGTCGCATGTGCACGAGAGGGCCGGGGAGAGGGGAAGCGGGTATAATTGGGAATCTGCACGATTCCTCCGACCCCCTCAACATCATCGCCGTTCCCGATTGCCTGCGCATGCACCGTGAAGCGGTCACGTGGACAGTACGTGGTGCCTTCACGCACCGTCATGTTTGCACCCTCGTTGCGCACGTTGTTCGTCACGCCGCACTGGCGATCGGTGTGCTGATGACGTGCACGCTCGTGCCTCGAGCGGTGGTGGCGCAGGATTTCTCGTGCGAACGTGGAGATCGCGAGGTGCGGACGCGCCGCTTCTCCGGGAACACGGCCTTCTCCGATTTCGCGCTGACCTCGGCCGTTGCCACCGAGCCTTCCACGCTGGCCGGATTGCCAATCTTCGGCACGCGCCGTTGTCTCGATCCCGGCGAGTTCGCGCTCGACGTTCGTCGACTTGAAGTGCTGTATCAGCGGCGTGGCTATCCCGAAGTGCAGGTCGACACGATCGTGGAAACGGTGCGTCCGGGGTTGATCGATGTATGGTTCACGATCGAGGAAGGCGCGCCGATGCGCGTCACGACGCTCAGCATTCGCGGGTTGGACCACGTGCCGCACGCCGACTCGTTGCTTGACGCGTTCCCGTTGCGCGCCGGCGGCCTGTTCGATCGACAGGCCCTCGAGGCGGGACGGGATTCGCTTGTGCGCGACCTGCGCAATAGTGGCTGGGCGGGCGCCGAGGCGTTGCTGGCCTACACCACCGATGAGCAGGCGCGCTCGGCTGATGTCGAAGTCGTTGCAGTGCCGGGCACGCGTGCGCGTATCGGGAACGTGCGGATCGTCGTGGATTCGGCGAGCGGAAATGCACGCGTTTCCGACGCCACTGTGCGGCGCGCAATGAACGTGAATACCGGAGATTGGTACAGCGCACGGGAGCTTGTCGTGGCACAGCGTTCCCTGTATCAACTCGACGCTTTCCGCCGCGTGGCTCTCCAGATGGATCGCGAGCCCACGGCCGGCGACAGCGTCATCGACCTGACGGTGCGCCTGCTGGAAGGAGACCGCTTCTCCGCGCAGGGAGGCATCGGCTGGGCCACGCTCGACTGTGTGCGCATGCAGGGCTCGTATACCGACCGCGATTTCACGTCGTGGGCACCGCGTCTCGAGATTACGGGGCGCGTGTCGAAGGTTGGCCTTGGCGCACCGCTCGATGGGGCGGAGCAGTTGTGTCAGCAGCAGGCACGCCAGGATCCCTACAGCCGCACGCTCAACTACTACACCGGGCTCACGCTGCGTCAGCCCGCTACCAGTAGTCGCTCCCGCGTGCCCACGCTGTCAATCTACAGCTCGACGCTCAGCGAGTATCGCGCGTTCCTCAGGCGCACACCCATCGGTGGCGCGCTGTCGATCACGAACCCGCTGCAGATACGCGTGCCAACCACCGTCAGCTACCAGATGGAGCTCGGCCGCACCGAAGCGGAGCCGGCGTTCTTCTGTGCCGTGTTCAACTCATGTGATGCGGAATCGCGCTCGTTTCTGCAGCGCAACACACGGCTTGCGGCGCTCGGCTACACAGCAACGTACTTCGCGGTCAACGATCCGCTTCGTCCGTCCGGCGGTTACACGCTGCGTCTCGACGCGCGCCACGCCAGTACGCTCGTGGGATCAGATCGGTCGCAGCAGTTCAACCGCCTCATCACCGACGCGACGTGGTACACCTCGCTCGGCGCCGGTACGATTTTGCTCGCTCACGTGCGCGGCGGAATGGTATTCGGAGGAGGAATACAACCGGCAGTGGGCGGATTCATTCCTCCGCAGGAGCGGCTGTACGCTGGAGGCCCCACCACGGTGCGCGGCTTCCGTCAGAACGAACTTGGACCCGCCGTTTACATCGTGCCGGAGTTCAGCGAAGTCACCGAGGGTGGTGCGACGTTCTATCGCGCCGACACCACCACGTTCGAGGAGCGCGTGGTGCCGGTGGGTGGCAATACGCTGCTCGTTGGCAACCTGGAGTTGCAGGTGCCGAGCCCCGTATTGAGCGGCCTGTTGTCGTGGGCCGCTTTTGCGGACGTGGGACGGTTGTGGAATCGCGGTGATGTGATCGGTGTGCAGCAACTCGGCGAGAATGCACCGGGCACGAAGTGGACGCCTGGAGTCGGCGTGCGCATCGCGTCACCTTTCGGCGCCATTCGCATCGACATCGGGTACAACGCGTATCGGTTGCCGGCGGGCGCCGCATACTTCAATGCACCGTTGCAGGCGGGCATCGCGCCGCTCTATTGCGTCAGTCCGGGCAATACGTTGGCGGTTGCGAATGCTGAGTCGAGTGCGCCTCCGGTGCAGGCGTCGGGCGCATGTCCTACCACGTTTCGGCCCGCGCAGCGCCCAGGGTTTCTGCGTCGACTGAATCCGAGTATCTGGATCGGGCAGGCGTTCTAACATGGCCCGTCCACGTACGATCATCTTCACTGCAGCCGGCCTGCTGCTTGGCGTGCTGCTGCTCGCCATCGGCGCCGGTGCGGCGCTGACGCAGACTGATCGGGGTCGCGGTATGCTTCGCCGGACATTGCTGCCTGTGGCGCGCGCGGCGATTCCAGGCGAGCTGTACGTGGGTCGCATCGGCGGCAACCTGTTCAGCAACCTGACGATCGATTCTCTCGACATCATTGCGCCCGATGGCACGCCGTTTCTGCGCACCGGTCCGGTGCATCTCGAGTACGATCTGCGCGACCTGCTCGACCGACGCATCGTCATCCGCTTTGCCGAGGTGATTCGACCGAACATCCACCTTGTGGACTACGGCGACGGTGACTGGAACTGGCGGCGCGCGCTGCGACGAAACATCGGAACGGCGCCGACCATACCGCGCCTGCGCGGCATTGGTGACTGGATTCGTGTCGACAGCGCAGAGATCATCGAAGGATCACTCGCTGTGGTCGATCGGTGGCGTCCCGCCGATTCGCTGCGCGGCGCGCGACGCGACAGCGCAATTCGGTTCAATCTCGCACGCCGCGACCTCGAGATTCGTCGTCAGCCCGACACGCTTGTGAAGATCCGGCGATGGACGCGCGGGTTCACCGCGCTCGGCCCGTCGTTGCTTGCACACCCTGATACGGCTGGCCTGCGGTTCACCATCAGAAGACTCGATGCCGTTGAATCGGATCCGCCGTTCTGGTTTCAGAACATGTCCGGCGATGTGCGCATCATCAAGGACTCGTTGTGGGTGGACTCCGGTCGAGTGCACCTGCCCGGATCCGGTGGCGCCCTTGAAGGCAAGATCGTGTGGGGCAGCGACTTGCCAATCCGATGGGACCTCAAGGTGCGCGGCGATTCAGTGGCGTTCAGCGATATCGCGTGGATCAGTCCAGTGCTTCCGCATGTCGGCGGCGGAAGAACCGAACTGCACATTCGCAATGATCCTGACAACGTGAGTGTGATCGAGTACATCCTGACGAACATGGACGCGCGCGCCTTGCAATCCCGGTTGCGAGGACGAATGACATTTGCCGTGGGCGACACGATCCTGCGCATCAGCGACGTGGGTCTCGACCTCGAACCGATGCACACCGATCTCATGCGGTGGATGAACGCGGGACCGTTTCCGTACGACTGGCGTGGTGCGCTCACCGGTCGCGTGAATGCGCGGGGCGGGCGCGTCACGCACTTCCAGCTCGACGAAGCACGGCTCACCTACACCGATGCACACGTGCCCGGCGCCATCACGCGAGGCACGGTGCGAGGCATGCTCGATGTGTTCGAACCCGCCTTCGCGGTGTTTCTGGGCGCCGATGTCGACCTTGAACAACTCGATCTGCGCACGCCGCGCTTCGTCAACCCGATGTTTCCGGATCTTGCGGGTATGCTCGCGGGCACGATGCGCCTCGACTCGGTGTGGACCGATGTGCGCTTCTCCAACGCACAACTCGCGCACTACGACGGGCTCGGCGATACATCGTTCGTCTCGGGCGACGGCCGCATCACGCTGCTCGACCAGGGCACTGGATTCGACGTCAAGCTTACCGCGGCGCCGCTTTCGTTCACCACGATGTCGCGCTCGTATCCGGGACTGCCGCTGCGTGGCCTTGCTGTCGGCCCGATTCGCGCGCGTGGTACGGTCGAGGAGTTTTCACTCGAGACGGCGTTGGCAGGTGCCGGCGGCGAATTGGCATTTTCCGGCACACTCGATGCGTTCGAGCCGGAGTTTCGCGCGACCGGTCGCATGCGCATCGCTGGTGGTGATGTGCGCACATTGCTGGCCGACAGCTCGCTTCCCACCACGTTCCTTGGGGTGAACGCGGACATCGACGTGCAAGGCGCATCGCTCGCCACGCTCGCCGGAACTGCGCGCGCAGAACTTTCGGAACGTTCGTCGCGAGTCGGCAATGTGCCGGTATACACGGGCACCATGGCCCTGCGCTTCGATTCGGGACGCATGCATGTGGACTCACTGGCCTTCGAGAGCGCTGCATTCCGAACGGTTGGCAGAGGAGCAGTCGGACTTACCGCGGCCACCCGGGACACGCTTCGCCTGCGCGTCGATGCCGACTCGCTCGGCGGACTGCGCGATCTCCTCAAACGTGCGGGACTTTTCGCGGTAGCGGATTCGCTGGGGTCCGATTCGGCGCGCAACGAGCCGCTGGCAGGAACCATGACGCTGCGTGCAGCAATCGCGTCCTCGCTCGATTCGCTGGACACGATCGGAGTGCACGCCGATGTGGCTGGCGAAGCGCGCGACGTGGTGATTGGCACGGGAGTCGCCGGACGTGCCACGCTCACCGCGACGCTGGATGATCTGTTCGGTCGTGCGCGCGGCACCGGTCGATTCACCGTCGACTCCGCGCAGCTCGGTGGAATCGACGCTGAGGCCATCGTTGCAGATGCTGACATTGACGATGGCATTCCGTCACGCTTTGCACTGTCCATGCGCACGCCCGCTGACGCCACGATCACGCTCGCCGGCAGTGCGGCGCGCAACGCGGATTCCGTGCGCGTGCGCGTTGAGCAGTTCGATTTGCGCACGCTCGCTCTTGCAGATGGTGCGGCACGAGGCGGTGCACCGGGCGGTGCACGAAGCGGTGCACGAGGCGTGCGGCTTGCACAATCGACGAGCGGTTTTTCGCTCGCGTGGCCAGTTGATCTCATGCTCGGCCCCGACGGTACCGGCCGCGTGGATTCCATGCGGTGGCTGCACACGAGCCGCGGGTCGTTGTCGATGCGTGGCAGCATCGCGCCTGACGGGCGCGTCGCCGGTGACGTGCAGGCGGTTCAGGTACCGCTCGCGGAAATCGGTGCGCTCGTGCGACCAGCTGCGTCATGGCAGGGTAGCATCGGTGCAACGCTTCGCCTGTCCGGAACGCGCGAGGAGCCCGACTTTACCGGACGCGTGGCGCTTCGCGACGCGCAATTCAGTGGCATCTCGTTCGATCAACTCGATGCGACCGCCCGCTATGTGGATCGCCGGGTGACCGCCGACATGTCGCTCAACGTCGATGACCGACCCGCATTGACTGCGTCGGCTGTGCTACCGATGGACCTCGCATTCCTGCGGGGGCGGCAGCGACTGCTCGATGAACCGCTCACCGGTCGCGTCACGAGTGACGCTGTGGACCTCGCGTTGCTCGAGTCGATCGTGCCGTCGCTGCAGCGCGGTGTCGGCACTCTTGATACCGACATTGCGCTGACGGGCTCGTGGCAGCGTCCACGTCTCACCGGCCGTCTCTCGGTCGCGGACGGCGCGATTACCGTGGCCCCGCTCGACATTCGCTTGCAGGACCTCTCGGCCGACGTGCGCCTGGCTGGCGATACGATCGACGTGCGGCGCATCGTGGCGCGCAGCGGCGATTCACCTGGCGACACGATGTCGATGTCCGGAACGATCACGATCGAGTCGCTGGACGCGCCGGTGTTCGACCTGCGACTTGCATCCAACGCGTTTCTCGCCATGGACAAGCCGCGTGTCGCCACGCTGTACGTGTCCACCGTGCGTCCCGTCACCCTCATCGGTCCGCGCAACGAAGCGTTGCTCGAAGGTGCCGTGCGAGTGGATCGTGGACGCGTATTTCTCAACTCGCTGAGCCAGCGTCGCGCGCTCGATCTCGATACCGATCTGGACCTGATCGACACCACGAACGTGCGCGTGGACGCGCTGCTCGCCGCCGCGCCCAACGCGTTCGTGCAGGGACTCTCGTTGCAGAACGTGCGACTGGAAATCGGCGATGACGTGTGGCTTCGTTCGCCTGAAGCGAACATCAAGCTCGGCGGTGGGCTCCGACTCACACGTTCCGTCGATCCGCGTGACGGTCTGGCGCAGCTCGCGCTGGCGGATTCACTCACGGTGCAACGTGGCACGTACCAGCTCAATCTCGGCCTCGCGCGCCCCACGTTCGATGTCGAACGAGGCACGATCCGCTTTTTCGGTGACCCGGATCTCGATCCCGCGCTCGATATCGCCGCGCTTCACGTCGTGCGCCAACAGCGCCCGAACTCGAATCGGCAGGATGTGCGCATTCGAGTGCGCATGGGTGGTACACTCAACCAGCCCACGCTGACGCTGAGCAGCGCGGACAATCCCCCGCTGCCCGAGAGCGACATGTTGTCGTACCTGGTCACCGGCGAGCCGGCGTACGCACTGTTCGGCACGCCGTACGCCGAGCAGGGCGCCACACTCGCACTGCGCCTGGCCAGCAGCTATCTCTCCAGTCGTCTCGCAGGCGGGCGCTTCGATCTTGTGCAGGTGGAGCCCACGGCACTCAATCCAGGCGAAGCCACCAACCTTCGGGAAAGCGGACTCGGCATCCTCGCCGCCACGCGCGTTGGTGTCGGCGGCCAGGTAGGACAGCGCACGTTCCTCAGCATCACCACCGGTCTTTGCGGACTCGCCCCCCAGAGTGCCAGCGGCGCGGATCAGCTGTCCCTCTTCGCCCAGGGACTTGGCGTCAAGCTCGAACGGCAGTTCGACAACCGCTTTTCCGCTGCGCTCGGCGTCGAACCGGGCAGCTCGGCGTCCACATGCGGCCGTCCCGGCGCGTCGCGCACCTTCCAGCAGACGCCTCCGCAGATCGGCATCGATTTCTTCCGCAGCTGGGCCTGGTAGACCTCTCGGAGTCACGTTGCCGGATATTTCGTTTCGGGCCGCGCTCCTCACTCGTCACTGAGGACATGCACGAGACGATTTTCTCAGTAGCGGCGCCGCCGGATATGGACCTGTCGACCGCACTCGATGCGCTCGACAAGGCCCCTTCTTCGCCTGCGCGTCTGCGGATCACAGCCGACGTGCTGCATCGCTGGGGGTTCGGGCGCGTGATGGTCGTGCTGCGAGACGCAAACTTGTCGCCGCTCAATATCGCATCGGCCGGAGACACGGAGCCTGCTGCTGCACCCGACGCGATGCAGGCGTTGCCAGGCGTGATCTGGCGTCAGCGCATGCCGCTGCTGGCGGCGTTCGGCAAGGACGGCTTCTTCAGACTTCCGGGCGACGATGCGTGGGTGGCTCGCGAGTTCTGGGCCTGTCAGCCAGCGAGGAGATCGACGCCTGACGCATGGACATCGCTCGACCTTATTGTGGCGCTGGTGCGCGGATCAGGTGGCGAGACGCTCGGCACCGTGGTGCTCGCCGAGTCTGACGGGGACCGTCGCCCGGACCTGCGTCGCGCACTTGAAGTGACCGCACTGCTGCGGCACCTCGGCGGCCGTCTTTCCTACGACACCCTGCACGCGCTTGCGCAACGTCGTGCGGAACGGCTGCAACGACTACAGGAGGCAGGCACCGCTCTCGCACGTTCGCTCGACGAAGACGAGATCGTGCGCGAACTCGCTCGACAGGTAGCGCGCGCGACAAACCCGGACGGCGTCATGGTCGCCGCGCCCGATCTCGACGCGAACACGTTCCGCACGCTCGTGCGTCTGGTCGGATCGAGCGAGCGTCCGTCCGGCGTTGTGCGTCCACTCATGGACGGGGTGATCGCCGAAGTCGCGCGCAACGGGCGCGCCGTTCGCACCGGACTCAAGTCAGGCGCAAACGAACGCGGCACGGGCGAGCCGTGGTCACCGCTCACCGCCCTCGACATCATGGGCGACACGGTCTCCGAGTTCGGTCCACCCGGATCAGTGCTCGCCGTTCCCGTCATGACCGGCATTCGCCTGCTCGGTGTCCTGGCAGTGCACGCGACCGCGAGTGGCCGGTTTGCCGCCGAAGACGAAGAGGTCGTGACCATCATGGCTTCCCAGGCTGCGACGGCGCTCGCCAACGCGCGTCGTTATGGCGAGAGCGAACGGGAGCGGCGGCAGACGGAGGCGCTGGCAGATGTGGCGCGCGCCGTGGGAGAATCACTGCGGCCGGGTGAAGTGTTGCACCTCATTCTGCGTCACGCCGTTGCGTTGTTGCAGGCGCATGGAGCGTGCATTGCACTCCGGCATGGCGACTGGTTGCACATCGTGGCCGGCATCGGCGCGGCCGACCTGTTCGCAGGCGTGCATGTCCCGCTCGAAGGCTCGTTGCTCGGTCGCGTGACCACGACCGGCGGGCAGGTGCTCTCGAATTCGCTGCCCGACGAGAAGGGCGCCTACACGCCGCTGCAGCGCATCGCGCCGGTTCAGAACACCGTCATCGCGCCGCTTGCGACCGCGCGGGGAATCATCGGTGCCATAGCGGTCATCAATCGCAGCACGCCGTTCACCGAAGACGATGTGCGCATCCTGCAGCGTCTGGGTGACCAGGTCTCGGTGGCCATCGTCAACGCGCGCCTGTTCGACGAAGTGCAGCGTGCCACTCGTGAGTGGAAGGTCGCGTTCGACGCGGTTGCCACCGGGCTCGCCGTGCTCGATGACAGTCGTCGCATCGTGCGGTGCAATCGCCACTTCGCTGAACTGTGCGGGCGCGACGAACCGGTGGATCTGATCGGCACCGATTTCCAGCGCGCGCTGCTCGGCGATACCGGGATTGCGGCCGAAGATGACGTGATCGCGCGCGCAAGCCGCGAGGGCGCCGTTGCGCGCGGCGAAGTGCGCAATGCGCGTCGTGGTCTTGTGTTCACGATCACGGCTGGCCCGCACCCAGATGGCGGATCGATGGTCACTGTGGACGACATCACCGAGTCACGTCGAGTTGCCGAGCGATACAAGCGGGTGGTGGAGACGGCACTCGATGCGATCGTCATCACCGACACCGAACGAAAAATTGCCTTCGCAAACCCGGCCGCGCACCTGCTGCTGGACCGACCGGGATCGCTCGTGGGCGTCGCAGTGCGTGATCTCGTGGCGCCGGAATCGGAGCGCGATGTCGCGCACTACGAGTCACTCGCCCTGCACGGAGAAGCGCAGCGGTACGAATTCCTTGTGGCGCGTGGAGACGGCTCGCGGCGGTTGGTTGAAGTGAGCACGGCGCCGCTGAGTGAGGTAGGCTCGATCACCGGCACGGTTGCCTGCCTTCGCGATGTGACCAACGAGCGTCACGGTGCTTCGGCGTTGCAACGTGCCGAAGCGCGATATACGCGCCTCGTGGAGGAGGCCACCGACGCGATCTTTACCGTGGACTTGCAGGGTCGGTTCACCTCGGTGAACCGCTCTCTCGAGGAAGCAGGCGGCGTGCCGCGGGCGCACCTGCTCGGCAAGCTGTGCACTGGCATGATCGATCCACGCGATCGGCCGCTCGGCGAGGAGACGATTCGCCGAACGCTCGACGGTGAGCGACTGCAGATCACAGTGCGCTATCCGGCTTCCGATGGCCGCATCCAGTTCGGCTCTCTCATCTCGGCGCCCGTGTTCGAGGACGGACGCATCGTGGGTGGACTCGGCATCATGCGCAACGTCGGCGAGGAGCCGCTCGGCGTGGAGTAGCGACGCCACCACTGGCATCATGGCGCGTCGTCCGCGATCCTTGGGCCAGTGCCTCCGTGACACCCGGTCCGGCGCGCTGCCCCGCTGCCCGTTTGTGATGACTGCTGCCGCGCCATGGGAATCTCTTGGCTTGTTGATTGGACACGCCACGGATGACGCTGGCGCGACGGGCTGCACCGTGCTTCGTGCGCTCGACCGTCCGTTCCGATGCAGCGCAGCTCTGGTGGGACGCGCGAGCGCCACGCGGGAACTGGGTACGTGTGCCCCTGAGCATCTCGTCGATCGCACGGACGCGATCCTCTTGAGCGGTGGCTCGGCGTACGGACTCGATGCTGCGGCCGGCGTGATGCAGTGGATGGAGGAACAGCAGCGCGGTTTCGCGGTGTCGGGAGGCGTTGTGCCCATCGTACCAGCCGCGTGCATTTATGATCTGACGCCGCTCGGTCGTTTTGATGCGCGACCTACCGCCGAGATGGCGTATCACGCTTGTGCCAGCGCCGCGCTGCACAGCATTGCCGAGGGCAGCGTGGGGGCGGGCACCGGGGCGCTCGTTGGCAAGGGCGCGGGAATTGCGCGCGCCATGAAGGGTGGTGTGGGCGTAAGCGCGGTACAGGGTGCGCAGGCTGTTGCCGGCGCGCTCGCCGTGGTGAATGCGTTCGGTGACGTGCGCAATTCGGCGGGCGAGATCATTTCTGGTGCGCGAGCGGAAGGCGGCGGGTTCGCCGACATCGAGGCGCGCATGCGCGACACGCGCGCCGATGTTCGTTTCCCGTCGTCGGTACGCGAACACACCACGCTTGCCTGTGTGGCGGTGTCTGCGACGCTCACGAAACTCGAACTCTCGCAGCTCGCCGAGAGCGCGACCACCGCGTTGCGTCGTCGCATATCGCCGAGTGCAACTTCGTTTGACGGAGATGTGGTGTTTGCTGTGGCGCCGCATGACGGCCCCATCGTCGCCCTTCCCGTGTTGGAGTCGCTGGTGATCGCCGCGCTGGAAGACGCCATCGAGCGCGCCGTGCGGCTTGCGCGAGGACGTGAAGGATTCCCTGGATTGGCCGACATGATTTCGGCCGGAGCACATTCGTGAGCCCAACGCAACTGCACGATTTTCATGTGGGGGACCTGGTGCGCGTGAGAGCGGCCGTCGCGCCAATGATGACCGAGGCGCGCATCAGCTCTTCGCTTGCGTCGCAGCGAACGTCTGGCCATGTGGTCACGCTGCTGGAGCAGCGTGGTGAGTGGTGGCTGGCGCGCGGCGAAGACGAGTACAACGGATGGATGCATCGCGGCTATCTGGAACCGAGCAGCGGGGATGAATCCGACTGGCCGCTCACCACCGGCGCAGTTGTGCGCCGTGCAGATGGTCCGGCACGCGCGATTCCGTTCGGTGCACGCGTCGCACCCGACTCGATGGTCTTGACGGGCGACGCGCACGACGGTGACGAACGCGCGCGTCGGTTTCCTCCGTACGCCGATGCGATCGCGCACAGCGCCGAGGCGTTGTTCGTAGGCGCGAGTTACTTGTGGGGTGGCATAACGCAGTGGGGCTGCGATTGCTCAGGTTTCGTGCAGTCGGTTTCGGCCATGCACGGCCTCGCGTTGCCGCGTGATGCGTGGCAGCAGGTCGGCTCCGGAGCGCCGGTCGATGTCACATCCCTCGACTCCGATCGGCTTCGCGCCGCCGACCTGCTCTTCTTTTCCGATCGTGACGATCGGCGGATCACGCATGTCGCGTGGTATCTCGCTGGTGCGCGTTTCGTACACAGCGCACTCGCGCGTGGCGGTGTCACCGTGGAGTCGCTGCGCGGCCCCGATGCCTACGTCGACCGTCTGCGCGAGCAGTTCGTGCTCGCCCGTCGCATCGCCCGCGTCAGCTGACGAGACCACCCATGGGACGGGCCTGCGGCGCGCCACCACGCACATGCAGCACCACGTCCGCATGCTGCTCGCCGTCGAGATCCACGAGCATTTCGTAGTCGCCGGCGGTGTCGAGTGGCAGGTCCACCGCCGCGATGACGGGCATGTCGAGTTCACCGACCGTTCCCGGCGGCGCTCCCACTGTAATCTCGGCGTTGGACGACCACAACTCGTTGCCGTCCGGGTTGATCCAGCGCAGCGCCATGGAGTGCACACCGCTGTCGGCGGGAGTGCCCTTGAGCCGCACAACAAGTGTGGCGCGCGGATGGACAGAGGGGAATGCGGCGACGTGCACCGCGTCAAACACACCGAGAATATTCAGCTTCCCCTCTTGTGAGAGGTTGGCCGCGTCGGCGAAGAGTGCGAAGGATACATGCATGGCGGGAACCTACACGGGAGCGATGCCGCTCGCCTAGTTTTGAGGATGTCCGTTGCCGTGAACCCGACCGTCGAGTCCGCCGTGAACACCACCGCCGCCGAGCCCGAAGGCCGTCTGCGAGCAGCCGAGCCCGGTCGTCACGCGTTCGGGCTCACGGACGCAGGATTGTTGCTCATGGCGATCATCTGGGGCGTCAATTTCACGGTCGTGAAGGCCGGCATCGCCACGATGCCGCCGCTGGCGTTCAACGGGCTTCGCGTCGTGCTGGCGGCCGTGGTGCTGGCGATAGTGGCGTTCGCCGTGGCTGGCCGTCGCAACTTTCCGGCACGACGGGACGCGATCGCGCTGCTGGCCATGGGCGTGCTGGGCAACGGGCTCTATCAGCTCATGTTCATCGCGGGACTTTCGCGAACTCGGGCCGGCATTGCCGCGCTCGTGATCGCGGCGGGCCCGGCGTGGATTGCGATCTTTTCGCGCATGTTGGGTCGCGAGCGACTGCCCCGACGCGGCTGGGCCGGTATCGGGCTGCAGATGGTCGGCATGGTCTGCGTGGTGGCCAGTGCGGGACTGCTCGAGACGGACAGCGGCGCGCTGATCGGTGCCGGATTCATCATGACCGGCAGTATCATCTGGGCGCTGTTCACGATCTTGCTGCAGCCCTACACCGCACGAGTGCATCCGCTGCATCTCGCGTCGCTGACACTGTCGAGTGGTGCGGTACTTCTGTTTGCGGTGGGATGGCCGTCTATCCGAACGCTCGACATTACGGCAGTCACCCGGACCGAGTGGGGAGCGATGGTCTACGCCGGTGTGGGCGCGTTGGTGATCGCGTACCTGCTGTTCTACCGCGGCGTGCGCGTGCTCGGTCCGACACGCACGGCCATGTACGGCAACCTGCAGCCGATCATCGCGCTGCTGGTGGCGTGGGCCGTGCTGCACGAGCGGCCCACGATGTGGCAGGTCGTTGGCGGTGCAATCGTAATGGCGGGGCTGCTGCTCTCGCGTACGGCGCGCATGCAGCCCGCGGGCCC
>JBGTFN010000485.1:0-4051 GCA_041747275.1 Gemmatimonadaceae bacterium
GGGCGTACGTGCTGCTCGGGCAGCGCGATGCGCGCACGGCTCGTCAGGCGCTTGGTGCCTTCGATGCCGCATGGGCCGCTGACCCCACGCTCTACGAAGCGCGCGTGCGCGCCGGTGAGTTGTTGCTCGACAAGTACAACGCGCCGGATGCGAAGAGCTCCTTTGCCGATGTGCTGAATGCGGACAAGTCGCATGCGCGCGCATTGCTCGGCATGGCCAGCGTGCAGGACTTCGAGGGTAGCGGCGGTGCGATGGCGACGCTTCGGCAGAGCCTCGCGGCAAATCCCGCGCTGGCGGCCGCCCATACCATGTTGGCACGACTGCATCTCGAGGCTGAGGCATACGATTCCGCGATGGTCGCGGCTGATCGCGCGCTGCGGGTTGATTCGTCAGCAATGGAAGCGTGGGCTGCGCGTGCGGCTGTTGCGTGGATCACCGGCGATTCTGCCACGTTCCTGGCATCGCAACGCGCAGCAGAAGCGCTGCATCCCCGGCCAGCGGACTTCTTTGCGACAATGGCTGCGTCTGCAGTGCGCCATCGCCGATATGAAGATGGAGTACGGTGGGCCCAGCGTGCGGTAGAGCTGGACCCCACGTCGGTGCGAGCGCTGGGCGTGCTCGGCACGAATCAACTGCGCACGGGCGCGATGGATGAAGGACGCGCGACACTGGAGCGCGCGTTCCAACTCGATCCGTTCAACCTGTGGCACAAGAATACGCTCGACCTGCTCGATGCGATGGAGAAGTTCACGGTCGTGGAACGCGGGCGTTTTCAGCTTGTCGTCTCGCCCGAAGATGCTGCGTTGATGGAGTTGTACCTGCTGCCCATGCTCGAGGAGGCGTACGATTCGCTGCAGACGCGTTATGCGTGGCGGCCGAATCGACCGGTGCGTTTCGAGATTTTTCGCGAACATGCGGATTTTTCCGTGCGATCCGTCGGTCTCGCTGGCCTGGGTGCGCTTGGCGTGAGCTTCGGCGATGTGCTCGCCATGGACGCACCGTCGGCGCGCGAGCCCGGCACATTCAACTGGGGCTCCACGGCCTGGCATGAACTGGCCCATACGTTCACGCTCGGCTCGAGCGATCACCGCGTGCCGCGCTGGTTGAGCGAAGGTTTGTCGGTGCTCGAGGAACGTCGCGCACGTCCGGGTTGGGGTGCGCATGCCACGGTGGAGTTTCTCGCAGCGTACAAGGCGGACCGACTGCGTCCGGTGAGCACGCTCAATGACGGCTTCGTGCGGCCGCGATATCCAGCCGAAGTGCAGTACAGCTACTACCTCGCTTCGCTCGTCAGCGAGATGATCGAGCAGGAGTTCGGCGCGACGAAACTGCCGGCGCTGATGCAGGCGTACCGTCAGGGACTCGAGTCACCCAAAGTGTTTCAGCGCGTGCTGGGCGTGACGGGCGATTCACTCGATGCGCGCTTCAAGGCGTACATGAACAGGCGCTTTGGCGCTGCGCTGGCGAACATCGAACCCGGTGACGGACCCGGAATGGTTGGCGGCCCGTTTGTGGATGCTATGCAGGAAGCGTTGCGGCACGCAGAGGCGAACCGCACGCGCGAAGCGACGGCGGCGTTCGAGAAGGCGCAGGTCATGCTGCCCGACGTGAACACGCCCGGTGGACCGGCATGGCACCTTGCGCGACTGGCGTTGGCGCGCGGTGATACGGCGACGTCGCTCGCACAACTCGCTCGCATCACGCGCACCAGCGAGACCGCGCTGCAGGCCAACACGCTCGAGGCCGATATCCTCACAGCGCGCGGCGATGATGCAGGAGTTGCCGATGCGATCGAGCGCATCATCTGGATGGCGCCGTACGACGCTGCACTGCACGCGCGACTGGCGGATGCCGCCACGCGAGCGGGCAAGCACGCGATTGCCGTGCGCGAGCGTCGCGCGATTCTCGCGATCGGAGCGCCTGATCCGCTCGAGGCGCGGTATCAGCTCGCCCAGTCCCTCTTCCGGGCCGGCGACGTGCCGGCCGCTCGCCGCGAAGTGCTCTCCATGCTGGAATCAGCACCGGGCTTCGAAAAGGCGCAGTCACTGTTGCTGCAGTTGCGTGCCGGTACGCCGCCGGGGGGGCGATGAGGCGTCTCCTGGCTGGTGCGACGAGTCGCGCCAAGGGTCCCGTATCTCGCGCGGCGTCTTCGCGGCGCGTGTGGATGACGTGCGCCGCGCTGCTGCTCAGCGTCGGCACGTTCGCCTTCGCGCAGGGACGTGAACGCCGCGGCGCAGAGGACTTTCCGAACGCCGAGTACGATGGCCGCTACGTCTTCGCGCGCATCAGTTACAGCGAGCAGATGGACTTCGGATTCGGACGGCGCGGCGGCGGTGCCCCGTGGAGCCACGACTATCCGCGTGCAGAACGCAACTTTCTCAAAATTCTCGACGAGCTCTCCAGCGTGCGCGTGCGCACCGACGCCAGCACGATCATCAGCCTGGACAACCCGGAGCTGTTCCGATTTCCGGTCATCTACATGGCCGAGCCGGGCTTCTGGAGGCCATCGGAGCCGGAGGTGCTCGCGCTGCGCGCGTACCTGCAAAAGGGCGGATTCATGATTTTCGATGACTTCGCGGGTCGCGACTGGTTCAACCTGGAGGCGCAGTTGCAGAAGGTGCTGCCCGGTGCGAGACCGGTCAGGCTCGATGTGTCCCACCCCATCTTCGACTCGTTCTATCGTATCGAGACACTCGACTTTTACCACCCGCTGCAGCAGATCCCGTCCGAATTTTACGGCGTGTTCGAGAACAACGATCCGAATCAGCGGATGCTGATGATGATCAACTACAACAACGACATCGCCGAGTACTGGGAGTTTTCCGACATGGGTTACTTCCCGATCGACCTGTCCAACGAAGCCTACAAGCTCGGCATCAACTACATCGTGTACGCCCTCAGCCGCTGACCCCCGAGGAATCCGCGTGACCGTGACCAACATCCCGCCCGACTCCGAGCTCATGTCGCTCGACGACGCCGCTCTTGCCGACCGACTGCATGCCGCCGGCTCCCGCATCACGACCGAATTGCGCAAGGTCATCGTCGGCCAGGACGCGGTCGTGGAGCAGGCGCTGATCGCGCTCTTCGCCGGCGGCAATTGCCTGCTCGTGGGTGTTCCGGGTCTCGCAAAGACGTTGCTGGTCTCGTCGCTCGCGCGCGCGCTCGATCTCAAGTTCAATCGCATCCAGTTCACGCCGGATCTGATGCCGTCCGACGTGACAGGAACCGATGTCATTCAGGACGACGCAACCACGGGACAGCGCAAGCTGGCGTTCATGCCGGGCCCAGTGTTCGCCAACGTGCTGCTCGCCGACGAGATCAATCGTACACCACCCAAGACGCAAGCCGCGCTGCTCGAGGCCATGCAGGAGAAGCGCGTCACCGTGCAGGGACGCACGTACGAACTCGACCCGCCCTTCTTCGTATTTGCCACGCAGAACCCGATCGAACTCGAAGGTACATATCCGCTTCCGGAAGCGCAGCTCGATCGATTCATGCTCGAAGTGATGCTCGACTACCTGCCGGAAGACGATGAAGTGGACGTGGTGCGCTCCACCACATCGGTTTCGCCGAAGGCCATCACTCCCGTGATCAGCCAGGCCGAGATTCTGGCGTTTCAGCAGGTGGTGCGCCGCGTCCCCGTGTCGGATATGGTCACGCGCTGGGCGGTGCGACTCGTGCGCATGTCGCGTCCCACCGATTCGTTCTCGCCGGAATTCATCAGGCAGTACGTGTCATACGGCGCCAGCGTGCGCGCTGCGCAGGCACTCGTGCTTGGCGGCAAGGCACGCGCATTGCTGCAGGGACGCACGCACGTGAGCCTCGACGATGTTCGCGCGCTTGCGCGGCCTGTCATGCGGCATCGCATCCTTGCGAACTTTCAGGCACAGTCGGAGAAGGTCACCACCGACGGACTCATCGAGAAGCTGCTCGAAGCGAACCCTGTGCCGCGCTCGGAGCGATAGTCGTGGCAACAGCCCCCGCCGCCTTTCTGGACCCGGCACTGCTGGCGCGTATCTCGGATTTCGAGTTGCTCGCCCGTACGGTGGTG
>JBGTFN010000486.1:0-2584 GCA_041747275.1 Gemmatimonadaceae bacterium
CGCAAGCCCGCCACGCGGACCATATAGAACTCGTCGAGGTTCGTGCTGAAGATCGCGAGGAACTTGAGGCGTTCGAGCAGCGGCACTCGCGCGTCCATCGCTTCGGCAAGAACGCGGCCGTTGAAGTCCAGCCAGGACAGCTCGCGGTTCAGGTACGGTAGTGGCTTGCCGGGCTCACTCATGGCCGCGTCCGACGATTGGGAACGGAATGGTGTTGTTGTCCCCTTCGTCGCGTCGTCCGACTGCCATGCCACCTGCTCCATAGGTTCAGTTGTGTCCACGAAACGCATGCGCTCTGAAAAGACATGATAACCTGACCGATTGGCTATCGCGGCGTGTCATTGGCGACGCCGCTCGCGGACGGACGTAACCCGTTCGGGCCGAAACGGTGCGCATTGCAATCATCTCTCTGTTTACGCTGGCGGCAGCCGCCCGTCGAGGAGAGATTACTGGTTCGTTACAATTGCTCCACGTCGAGACCGCCCGGCCGGTCCATATTTGAAGGCTACGGTGTGCGCTTCTGCGACGTGCGCGGCACGATCGCTCGGCTACTCTCGAGCTCCCATGAGATTCTGCAACGACCGACAACATCGGACGCGATTGGCACCGCTTGCGGCATTCGTCGCGACGCTTTTCGTCGGTGGGGTAGCGTGTGGACCGGGCTCGGCCAGCTATACGGTGGCAGTTGACGGGTCGAGCACGGTCTATCCCATCTCCGAGGCCATGGCTGAGGAGTTCGGCATCACCAGCGAAGACAAGGTCAGTGTCACCATCGCCACGTCGGGGACGGGCGGTGGCTTCAAGTCGTTTTGCGCGGGCCAGCGGGATATCAGCAACGCGTCGCGTCATATCTCGGACAGCGAACGCAAGGTCTGCGAACAGAACGGCGTGGAATATCTGGAGTTGGTGGTCGCCATCGACGGACTGTCGGTGGTGATCAATCCGGCGAATACGTTCGTCGAGTGCCTCAGCGTCGCGGAACTCGAGAACATCTGGAAGCCGAACAGCACCGTCAGGACCTGGGCAGATGTTCGTCCCGAGTGGCCCGCTGAGCCGATTCGGCTGTACGGTGCGGGAACGAACTCCGGCACCTTTGACTACTTCACCGACGAGATCATGGGGCGTGTCGGCGCGATTCGGGACGACTTCTCGGCGAGCGAGGACGACAACGTGCTCGTGCAGGGCGTGGAAGGCGATCGAAACGCGCTCGGCTTCTTCGGATACGCGTACTACGCCGAGAATACGTCGCGCATCAAGAGTGTTGCCGTCGATCCCGGCACGGGGTGTGTTTCGCCGAACCCCGAAACGATTCAGTCCGGCACGTACACGCCGCTCTCACGACCACTGCTCATTTACGTGAGCAGGAAATCGATGCAACGGGAGATCGTGCGCAGGTTCGTGCGTTTCTACCTCGAAAACGCGCAGCAACTGGTGCCGGAAACGGGTTACATCCCGCTGCCGCCGGAGCGCTACGCCCAGCAGCTCGAAGTCATCTCCGGCATTGAGCGTGAAGCGGCGATGGCGGCCGCATTCAGCGACGGTGTTCAATGACCGTTCCGAAAGCGACGGCGCCCGCCGACTCACGAAGCTGGGGCGAACTCGGGCTTGCGAAACGCCATGCAAGCGAGCGTCGCATTCGCGTTTTGCTTGTCGCCGCAAGCGCCGTCTCGATTCTCACCACGATCGGCATCGTCGCCGTGCTGGTGTTTGAATCGTTCGGCTTCTTTGCCGATGTCTCGCCGTGGGACTTCCTCACCGGCACGCGTTGGACACCGCTGTTCGAAAGCAAGAGCTTTGGTGTGCTGCCGCTGCTCACGGGTTCCATCCTTGTCGCAGGCGGCGCGGCCCTGGTGGCGTTGCCGATTGGACTCGCGAGCGCGATCTACCTCAGCGAGTACGCGCAGGATCGCGTGCGCCGCGTGCTCAAGCCGGTGCTCGAAGTACTGGCCGGCATTCCAACAGTGGTCTACGGTTACTTCGCGTTGCTGTACGTGACGCCACTGCTGCGGACCGTCTGGCCTGACGCCGACATCTTCAATGCGGCCAGCGCGTGCATCGTCATGGGCATCATGATCGTGCCGATGGTCTCGTCACTTTCCGAAGACGCCATGAGTGCGGTGCCGCGTGCCCTGCGCGAGGGCGCGTATGCGCTGGGTGCGACCAAGTTCGAAGTCGCCACACGCACCGTGGTACCTGCGGCGCTGTCGGGCATCATCGCCTCGTTCCTGCTCGCCATCTCACGCGCCATCGGTGAGACAATGATCGTGACCATCGCGGCCGGAGCCACACCGCAGATGACGCTGAACCCGCTGCGGAGCGTGCAGACGATGACCGCGTACATCGCGCAGACCAGCATGGGCGAACTGCCGCACGGCACCGTCGAGTATCGCACCATCTTCGCAGTAGGTCTGACACTCTTCATGGTGACGCTCGCCGTGAACGTGATCAGCAACATCGTGCTGCGCCGATTCCGTGAGGTCTACGAATAGATGCAGCCAGCCAATGACGACGTGCTGCCGCCTGTGAAAGTGCCCCGAACTTCGGCGTCGGCCGCGCCGGTGGCGCCGGTGGCGCCGACGGGACC
>JBGTFN010000487.1:0-8183 GCA_041747275.1 Gemmatimonadaceae bacterium
GGCCGCGCGCAGGCGCCGGTGCGACGCGAAGTGCCCGCGCATCACGCGACCGGCCCGCAGCAAGTGTGGAGCTGGGACATCACGTATCTCAAGAGCCCCGTGCGGGGCGTGTTCTGGTATCTGTACGTGATGATGGACATCTGGAGTCGCCGCATCATGGGCTGGGCGGTGCATCCCACGCAGAGCGATGCGCACGCGGCCACGCTGTTCACGACGGCGTGTCATGCGCACGCCGTCTCGACCGCCGGCCTTGTGCTACATGCGGATAACGGCGGTCCGATGAAAGGGGCCACCATGCTCGCCACCTTGGAGCGACTCGGGGTGATTCCGTCCTTCAGTCGACCGCGCGTGAGCGATGACAACCCGTATTCCGAAGCGCTGTTTCGCACGCTCAAGTATTGTCCCGCCTTTCCGACGCAGCCCTTCGCGACAATCGACGCGGCACGCGCTTGGGTGGCGGCCTTCGTCACGTGGTACAACCATCACCATCAGCACAGTGCGATTCAGTTTGTCACACCAGATGATCGGCACACCGGCCGTGACATTGTGATCCTGCAGCAGCGCGCAGCGGTGTATCAGGCGGCGCGTGAACACCACCCGGAACGCTGGCGCGGCACCACCCGCAACTGGTCGCGCCCGACGACGGTGTATTTGAACGACGCACGGTCCGCGACCGCAGACGTAGCAGCCGGATAGAACTTCATACGACAACTATCTTGACACTCACCGGTCGGTGGGTGCACCGGCGCCACCCTCGCCGTCCTCATGGCGCGCGCACTCGAGGCCGGTATCGCATCCTCCGCGGACGCCTCGTCCCCGATTCTCCTACTGTGGGGGACTCTAGCACTTGGTGCGGCTGGGGTTCGTTTGATCGAGATGGGTGCCCCCGCCTGGAGGGGCGAATGGCGAGCACTCTCAGTGGCTGCCGCAGCGGCTAGCTACCTGTGGATGCTGACGTAGCCTGTCGGAGTTCGCAATGGATTGGGCGGTGCGGCCTGAACAGTTGAGTTTTGGGTTGGCGATGACTGTCTCTACACTGTCAGGTGCCAGCTAACCCACTTATATATAGGAACTTAAATCTCTTCGTGGTCTCTCTTTCGCAACGGCGACCCAGCGGTGGGAGCGGCGAAGCGGGCAATTGGGCGGCTCCCTCGCTCCGACCGGAGTCGTGGCTTCCGCGCCGCTCGGGCGAATGGTGACTGCGCTTCATCGCGCGGCGTAGTAAGTTCCGGTTGCCTCCTGTCTCCGTTATCGTGGCGCTTGCGCTCATGGGCTACGCTGTCCCACTCGCCGTCACCATGCCCGACGCCAGAGATGTACGGGATGTCGCCGTCGCTTGCCTGGCCAGTGTCCTTGTGCATCTCACGACGCGGACAGACACCGCGTCCTGGTTGTCGTTCGACCCACGTGGTCGCAGCGCGCCCTGGCCGCTCGAACTTCGACCAGTCTCACCTCCCATCCGATGGGGCGCCCTGGAGCATGAGCTGCGGTGCATCGAGGCGCTGGCACTCGCGGCACCCGATGCCGATGCCTCGTTTGAGATCGCTCGCCGGGCCGTGCAGCGCGTGCGCGAACGAGCATGGTGGTATGTGATCGACGGATGACGGAAGGGGTCGGAAGCGTATCTTTGAAGCTCAGAGCTCTTCCCCCCGTCCGCGAGGATTAATGCCACAGCGATGGCTCACGGCGTTCGGCTCGTACGGCTACCGGGCGCGTCTCCTTCCTGCGCTCCTCACCATCCTGCCAATCTTTCTCACCATCATGATGTTGTACCCCTCGGTCTACAGCGGCGTTGGCACAGCCGTCGGAACGCTGGCCGTGGCCTGCGGGACACTGTGGTTTCTGGCGAGTGTCGCGCGCAGGCGCGGAAGGGCTGTCGAGGCGAGGCTAGTTGAGAAATGGGGTGGTCTCCCCACCACTAGTATGCTCCGACATAGCGATGCGACGCTCGACGGGCATACAAAGCAGCGATACCACGGGTTCCTCGAAAGGCAAGTCCCCGGCCTCCGGCTCCCCACCTCTCATCAAGAACAGTCGGATCGTATGGACGCGGATTCCGCGTACCTCTCCGCGGTCACGTGGCTCTTAGAACACACGCGTGATGAATCGCGCTTCCCGTTGATTGTTGCTGAGAATACCGCGTACGGCTTTCTAAGAAATCTCTATGGGGCAAAGCCGCTCGGCATCGCGCTGTGTCTCATCTGCATGGGGATGCTCGCGTTCGTCATCGCCTCGTCCCGGCCGCAAACGATCAGCCAGGTGGCTGGGAGCCACCTGCTGCTGGGTGTGCTACTTGTCGCATCGCTAATGTGCTGGCTCTTCTTCGTCACCCCAGCGTCCGTACAGGACGCATCGCGTGCGTACGCGCGAGCACTTCTTGCCGCGTGCGACGCGGTCCCACGGGCAGCGATGTCCTCCCCGAACCCTGGACGGATCATTGCTCCTTGAGATCTTCGATGTCGGACACGGTGCGTGCGCCTTGTTGACGGCAGACAATGGAACGCGGTTGATGATCGACTGTGGCCATCGAAGCACACCACACTGGGCGCCGGGCACCATGCTTGCCGTTCGCGGGGTGAGCCGCCTGGACTACCTCTACATCACGAACTACGACGAGGATCACGTCAGCGGGGTCATCAACCTCTTGGACAGTGTTGGTGTCTCTTGGATCTATCGAAACGTGTCTGTTTCCCCAAAGGTGATTACCCAGTTGAAGTCCGAGGACGGCATGGGGCCGGGGATCGCGCGCCTTGTACAAACGCTTACCTACACCCATACCGTCAGTTCAGTAGGGGCGACGCTGCCGGTGCTGGACGGCGTCAGCGTGTCGACGTTCTGCAATCGGTATCCTAGTTTCGACGACGAGAACAATCTGAGCATGATTGTACACCTAGACTGTCTTGGCGTCGGCATCATGTTCACAGGAGATATGGAGACCGCTGGGTTCGGTCCGCTTCTCAAGGACCCTGTTTTCGTAGATCGGCTCCAGCGAACCTCCGTCTTTGTCGCGCCGCATCACGGCCGCATCAATGGGTGTTGCGACGTCGTCGCGAGCTATTGCCGACCGCAGTTCGTGGTCATCTCGGACAAGGGACATATGTACGAGTCGCAACAGACCCATGCCCACTATCAGGCGATGGCGTCCGGTGGTCTTTTTCGCGGCCAGCATCGGCGCGTACTTACGACCCGCAAGGATGGGAAGATCACGGTCGAGATTGCACCAGGGGGAGTGTGGTACATCAGGTGAGAAAAGGCCACACACACAACGCACCTGAGCCCCGACGTTTCGGGTGGAGCCACCTTCTCGTGCAACGTGTAGCGAAGCTCTAGCTGCGTCCGCGACGATGATGGCGCGGCTTGTGCAGCGCAGCGGTGGCAGGTCGTGGTCACGAGCGAACCACGCGCGTCGCCCACCAATCTCGTAAAACCTTCGCCGTCAAAAATCGCTGGCGTCACGATGTCATTCAACGCGATTCTCAACTATTGCGTCGCCATCGCCCAATCCATTGCGAACTCCGACACTCGATCCTCTCGTCTGGCTCACCTCAGCCGACGGGCGGTGGTTAGCATCCGGCCACATCGAGCTTTTCGAAAGCACGCATGCGGTCCCGCAGCTCAATCAGGTGCTGTCGTTGCTCTGGGCCGTGGACGTCGCGACCTAGTCTGCGAACCGAGAGCGACGGCCGAGTCGAACTGGTGTGAATGGGAATCGAAGTTAAATGACTGGCCGACGTGACTCGCCGGTGACGCACTCGCGTACCGTGTCGGGATGCACACCTCACATAACGCCAAACGGGACCAGGTGATATGGCTGCGAGACCGGGCATACGCGCACCTGGGCGCCACGGACGGGCTGCGATGGCTATGCGAGCCACGGCGGCGCGGCCCCATGACTGGGTACTGAGGCGAGCGACTGTCGATTGGTCGCGACTTACTTGGTCGTTGCCAACCACCGCCGACTCTGGCTGCGGAAAGTTGCGAAGCAGCCACGACAGGAGCGCCACCGGCGGCTGCAGCTCAGTTCGCCCTCGCACGAGCCAAGCGTCGGTCCCCGCCGCGAATACCAACAGCGACGTTCGATGGTCGATTGCATGTCGTACTGCCCTTTCGGGTCGAGTCTCGAACAGTGCATCGGTGTACTCGACGCTGCGCCGTGCGATATCAGCGCAGGAAATAGTCGATGAACGTTGCTGTCGCCTTAACTCCTGCCGCAACCGCTGACGGGGGTAATGTCGCCGCTTTGTCGGACAACACCACGCGTCCGCCAGTACGTTTCTCCAGTGCTTTGTACAGCGGCGCTGCCGGCATTCTCCAGCCTTGCACACCCTGCTTCCCGGCGGTAGCGCGGTCGAGCGGCACAAACGCGACAAGGTTTTCACTGTTCATAAGCTCCAAGCCACCCTCCCGCAACGTCGCATTGTGACTACAATGATGGCCTACTTTGTAGAACACCGTGCGCTCAAGCAGATCGTGCGCAGGTAGTCCGTCCTCGCGCTCGGGCACCGAAAACTCGACGTCCGCCCAGGACAGCCAGTTGCCAACTTGCGCGTCTCCCACAAAGAGCAGTACCTCGCCGGTGTCAGTGAACTCGAACGCCAAGACAAGACTCGTGTTGTTCGTATCATTGTCTAGGTCGAGCGCAAGCTGGTCAAATGCACCAAGCCAGTCCTGATCGATCCGCCGCCAACTTTCGCCGGGCGCGTCGTATACTTGCTTCAAAAAATCGCGAGTTCGCTTCACGCGAGGGCGAACGCCATGGCGTGCGCCCACACCGCTCGCATTATCGCGATCCGCGGCGGTGAGCGGAACTCGGTGCTCCGCCGCGAACGGCTGAAAGCGGTCGCGCTCGGCCGCGGGTGCGGTCGGCAATGAGGCCCCGAGCGCGTCGATCCCGAGTTCTCCAGTGCTCGCGAGATGGTAGACGACATGGTCTCGCTGGTGCTTCGCAGTGACTTCGCTGCCTTTGAGGAGCAGCGGGTCACGGGGGGGGCCAAGCACGAAGACGCGCACGTCCGCAACCTCGTCAAGCGTCAGTGGTCCATCGCCCGGCTCGAGATAGGATAAGGCGTCGGCCGCACGCCCGCGTAGCTTGAGATACTCGAGTGCATCCGCGATGCGCCCAGTTCCGGTGTTATCATCATCACTGCTAAAACCGAGCAAAGCGCACGCGTTCTTGAGGCGATGCTGAGCAACGCCAGGCATTGACGCAGCGGCTTCTAGCCGCTGAACCGCCTTGCGTCGCGCATCCTTAATTCGGCGAATCGCCGGCTTCGTAAGATTCTCAGTCCACGCCAGCCAGACGGCATGAAACCTAAACTCGTCCGAGAAGATGTCGCGTGCCTGATTAAAGCCAGCAAGATGATCCTTATGTTCGTGCGTTGCCACTACAACATCCAGCTCCGCAATGTCCCCACCCCCCTGCTCTGACAGTACGCTGGCCTTGATATGTTCGACAAATCCCACCATTTCGCGCTTCGTTCGTTCAAGTGAGCCACAATCAATTAGCATTTGCAGAGGGCGTTTCTCGGCTCGCGGAAACGTTAGTAGAAAGCAGTCGCCAAGCCCTTGGCGATACATTCTCACGCGCACGCGGTAGTCCTTGGGACTACCGGCGGCATGGACCGGTCCCAGCGTCGCGTGCGTGGCCGCTGCTTTCACGCGCGTTCGAGGACCGCCCTTAGCGAGCCCAATCGCAGCCTTGGAGCCCCGCTGCCTGGTGGCCTTCTTCGCTTGGCGCTTCTTTGTGACAGGCCGCTTGCCGACGGTCATGAGGTCTCCTAGGCTCCGAGATGATGCAAGGCGGCGAAGGGCTCTGCGCTTTCACCAAAGTAGGCCGCCGCGAGCGATGCGTCTCCGGCCTCGCCCTCTCGGAAGGCCGCCGTGCGTTCTAGACGGCGTTGATCGCCCAGTGCCTTGCGAATGACATATGTCACTTTTGCTTCATTCAGATCAATTACAAGGGTCGAGCCACAGCGTACCGGAAACTGTTCGCCGTTATGTGCGACATATTCGGTCTGAAGCAGCGTGACAAATACTTGATTGAGGACGCGTCCATCTTCGCGCAAACGCCGCGCTTCACGCAGCGCCTGAACTGCGAACACAGGCCGACCATGCGAGCTAAGCTTGACGGTCGCCGGCATCGTAGGCAGACTCGCGCGAGTCAGGACCAGTCCGGTGGCGCGTTCGAGTAGCCTTCCCTTGGAGACGACGTCGCGAATCTTCGAGTGCAGATCGATACGCGCGTCGCGAGAAGCCGTCCAGATTTCACGGCGAGACTTCTTATAGCGCAAACGGTCAATGTGTTGCCGAAGCCGTGTCGCCTCCACGAAGTGTTGCAGGGCTTGCTCCATTTCACCGGGCGCCATTTCTGGATCATCACCAGGTCGTTCCCACCGGAGGCTATCTTCCGAGAGTGTGCGCACATCGCACGGGTAGATTCCTCGCCTGCGGAATGCCTCGATAAAGGCGACACGATATCCGTGAGCGTCAGCGGGCATCAGATCGGCGTCCGCGGTGATCAACGCACGCAGATACTCACCAAAAGTCAGATCGACCGGCGGGCAATAGTCGAGTGCCCGAATGCAGATGTTCAGAACATGGCTCGCGGCACGAGCGGCTTCATCGGCGAGACGTCGGACTAAATCCGGGTGCAGCGCACCCTCCTTTAGCACCCCGGTTCCGCCGCTTGCGAGGCGTAGGAGGTCTTGAGTCCGCGCGCGATATATTGCGAGGAACGCGTCGAACACCGCGGCGACGAGCACTGCCCCCCGAGCATGCACGGCCATCGTCCTATCCAGCGCGGAAGGATCCGGCTCCCGGCGAATCCACTGGCGCGTCTTTGGGTCGACGTGCCCGATAGCATCTCGCAGAGCACCGTGCGCGCCACGGGCGCGTCCGAACTGCGTAGCTAACTGTCCCAGCAAATTCTCACTGCTCAAATCTCCGCGAGTGAGGGCAATCTGGTGCACAAGTATCTCCGGAAAGGAGAATCGCTGCAGCAGCGCGACGATATCAGAGAAGGCCTCGTGAAATGCGAGAACGTCCGGATTCGTGGCCTCGAGGAAATACTCGTGAAATCCATCGAGTAGCGCGTGTGTCGTTTCGTGCGCGACGATGTCATTGGACAGGCAGGTGAATACCATTCCACCGGGGTATTGCCCCGATGTGCGGTCTTCCGTCGCGGGGAAGTATCCAAAAAGCAATGCGCGCTTCTCGTGACTGTAGTAGGCATTTGGCATCCGGAGCGCATGGGGATATACGCGCAGCCGTTGAACGAACTCGTCGCCCGTGTCCTCCGTACCCGTTAGCGTTTGACGATCCGCCCAGAATGCTTTGCGTCCCAATGCTCTTTCGAACCGATCAATCGTCGCCATTGTCGCTGCATACACCATCTGCTGATGGAACTGCGGATTCCCCTCCGAAGGGGGCAGTCCTTGCTGCGCGAGCACAAACGGTGCGTCCAAGTCTACCGGAGCGTACGCAGCGTTGCTGGCCGGATCCACGTCAACCACCTCGATGTACTCGCCAATCGGACCTGGTGCTACCGGCTCCCAAGGAACGCGAAACGTCACCTCGCTAACAAGCGCCGTTGCTACCTGAGTGGCCAAACTCGGATCGAACGCGTAGCCGCGAAGGAGCCTGTGCGGCGGCGGAAAGCCAACGGCGTCGCGCTCGTCCGTCGAAGCGTTAAGGGGCAGTGTTGCCTTGCGCCGCCTCTGAACGACTGAGTTGCGTGAGATCGGTGGCATTAAGCACTCCGGTAGCCAACAGGTTAACGGCGGATTACGCGGTGCCGCAGACGGATCGGGCGAAGAGTTGCGGCAGCGCAGCGAAGCCCTGAGTAGCGCGCCCCAAAATGTCTTAGCCTAGCGAGCACAGGCGAGCGTTCGCGGACAATACTGCGCCTCTCTGGAAACGCACTCTCGAGTTCGATGGACAGATGATCTCAAAAGGGACCGCTGATAGTGTGCGGAGCGACACCGTCTCGCGTTGGGGTGGCGCTCGGTTCACCGACGGGGAGTTAAGCAACGGGGAGAAGTTCTAGGGTCTGTCCCAGGTCTAGTTGAAATTCGGGTGGTGCCTCCATACTGAGCGTGTTGATCCCTGCCAGGATTCGCACGCCAATATAGAGGACACCACCCATGCGAAGAGTACGAACCGAAACCCGCGAGCACCAGTTGCCG
>JBGTFN010000488.1:0-16006 GCA_041747275.1 Gemmatimonadaceae bacterium
CAATCGGGACGGCGGGATTCGAACCCGCGACCCCCTGAACCCCATTCAGGTGCGCTACCGGGCTGCGCTACGTCCCGTAACCCGCTCACGCGCCAACCTCGCCGCGCAAACGTCTACAGACCGGAAACGTACCCTGCCACACTCCGGCGATCAACTGGCAGTGGCCGCTTCATCCGACCGGGCGACGTGAACGGCGGCTGCCACGGCCGCTTCGAGGACGGCCAACGACAACGGCTTCTGCAGCACGGCCGCCGCCCCGACCTCCGCCAGACGCTCGGGCGTGAGCCGATAGCTGTAGCCGGTCACGATTACCACGGGCAACCCTGGTCGCACCCTGTGCACCGCCTGCGCCAGCACGTCGCCGGTCATGCCGGGCATCGTCTGGTCGGTCACCAGCACATCCACATCGTCCGGCGACATGCGGACGGACTCCAGGGCCTCGTGCGGATCGTGGTACGTGCGCACGCGGCAACCGAGTCGCGATAGGGCGCGTTCCACCACGCGCGCCACTGCCGGTTCGTCGTCGACAAGCACCACGCGGGCATTCATCAGGGATGTGGCAGCATCTGCCGGAACCGAAATCGCGAGAGCGCCCGTCGCTGCATCGCCACGGCTTGCTGCACCAATGCTGCTTTCCGCCACCAGCGGCATCAGCACGTCGAAGGTGGTGCCGAGACCGACTTCGCTCTCCACGCGCACCCGTCCGCCATGCGATGCCACGATGCCGTGCAGCACGGACAGGCCGAGGCCCGTGCCCTCGCCCGTCGGCTTGGTGGTGAAGAACGGTTCGAAGACGCGATCGCGCACATCAGTCGTCATGCCCACACCGCGGTCGCTCACCCGAAGTCGCACCACTTGCGTGGTCTCCGACACGATGTCGTCAGGTGCCGGCAGTACATCAAGGCGGATCTCGAGATGCCCGCCGTTCGTGGGCCGCATCGCATACTCCGCATTCGAGCAGAGATTGAACAGCAACTGCTGCAACTGCGTGAGGTCACCGCGAATTGCATAGACGGCATCGCCGCCGATGACGTCGAGATCGACGGTGCTCGGAATCAGCGATCGCAGCATGGGCACGAGCGTACGCACGACGGCACCCAGGTCGATGATGCGCTCGTGCGGTTGGTTGCGACGACTGAACGTCAGGATTTGCCGAACAAGATCCCGCGCGCGTTCACTGGCATCGAGCACGGCGGCAAGGTGTCCGGCCACTTCATCGCGATCATCCAGAGTCTCGCGCGCCAGCTCGGCGTTGCCCCGAATGACACCCAACAGGTTGTTGAAGTCGTGCGCCACACCGCCCGCCAGCGTACCGAGCGACTCGAGCTTCTGCGCTTCGCGAACCTGCGACTCGAGCAGCTGCCGTTCGTTGCGAGCCGCATACGCAGCCGACAGGTCGCGCAGCACCCAGTGCTGCATCGGACCATCTTCGCGCTCGATTGTCGTCACCGTGACGGCTACGGGCACACGCGTGCCATCGACCCGCTGCACCTCCATCTCGACGGCATCGGCGGGCGACTCGCGCCGCTCAGCGAGAGCCCGAGGCAGAGACAACGCGTCGGTCGTGACGCCGGTGAGGCCGTCATCCCCTCCAAGCATCGTCACCGCAGCCGCATTCGCGGCCACCACGGTGCGCTCGCGCACCAGCAGGTTGGCATCGAACGCACGATCGAACAGCGCGCGAAATTGCCGCTCGCTGGCGCGGGCGCGCTGCTCGCTGGCAGCCAGTTCGGTCGCTCGCGCCTGAATGGTGCGCAGGCGCCAGCGATGCGCCGCGAGCAACAGCGCTACAGCGATCAGCGCATACGAGGCGACCCCCAGTGGTGAGCGCCACGGCGGATAGGCCACCGTGAAGCGCTGCGCGAGGGGTCCGTACTCTCGGCCGGCGTAATCGCGCGCCCACGCCTTCACGGAGTAGTTGCCCGGTGGCAGCGCCGGATACGATACGCGCGAATCGGATGTCCACTCCGCGGGTGTGACGCGGAGCGGTCCGTCCACCACGATGCGGTACAGCAGATCCTCTTCGCGATGATAGGTCGGCAGCGTCAGGTCGATCGTGACGCGATTGTCCTCGAAATCGATGCGCGCGCTATCCGGCACGGGCTGCGCATCGTTGCCGCTGGTGATGCGCATGCGAAACACACTCGGATCAGGCATGGGCAGGTCGCGCATGGCGATACGACCGACGCCATGCGCCGTGCCGATCCACCGTTCACCGGCTCCCCCCCCCTCACCGATGGCTTGCGTCACCGGACTGGGAAGGCCGTCCGCCGGACCAAACATGGTCACCATGCGCCAGGCGCTCGTGTCACGACCACTCAGGTCGAGCACGGCCATGCCGTCGCCCGTTGCCACCAGCACTCGTGAAGCATCGTCGCAGCGGATCGCGGTGATCACGTCACTCCGAAAGAAGTCGCGGATTCGCGCCGGCAGCGAACGCCACGCGGCGTCGCCGTTTTCGCGAAAGAACACGCCACGATTGCTTGCAGCGAGCATGCGATCGCGTTCATCGGCGGGAAGACGGCAGAGTGTACGCACTCTCGCCGGCGCGTCGCGCTGCAACAGACTCGAATCCACCCGCCACGCACCGGCACGTCGCACGGCCGTGCCGAACGCACCGGCAATCCACAGACCTGGATCGGTAGGCGATTCGCCAACGACATGTGTAACCGATCCCGGCGGCGCTCCTTCCACGGGGTTCCATCGCTCGCCGTCCCATCGACGCAAGCCGACTGCGGTCGCCGCGAGCAGCGGTGATGAATTCACACCTTGTCGCTCGCTGGCAAATCGCGTCACGGCCACTCCACCAAGTCCTGCATCGCGCCGCATCCAGCGGCTGCCTTCACGTCGCCACGCGCCGAGCACCGCGCCCACCCATACGTCCGCATCGGCAGCGGTACCCCGCGTGAACACCGTGATGGCACGGCCGTCGACGAGGTCGTCATACGTCGCGATCGTACGCGCCCGTCCAGCGGCGACCTCCACCACGCCGAAGTTGCTGGTGCCGATCCACGTGACGCCCGGTTGGCCAAGCGGTTCTTCGAGCACACTTGTGATCGACAGGCGAAGACCAGTTTGTTCGGAGACCAGCGTCGCAGCACGGCCAACACTCAGGCGCACCATGCCGTCACCGAAGGTGCCCACATACACCGCGAACCCGCCCGCGTGGCCGCGCACGCTCGTGAGCGCATGCACGGGCGTGCGTGGCTCGGTGCTGCGCAACTGCACCGTGTCCCACGTGACTCCGCGTTTCCGCATCAGCAAGCCATCGAGCGTGCCGATCCACAAGTCGTGTGATCCATCGGGATGCGGGACGATTGCCACGCGGTAGGAGTACGACGGCGAGCCTCGCACGAGCGACCAGCGCCCGATCGCCGGAGATTCGTCGAACACGAACACACCGTCACTCGTGGCGGCGTACAATGTGCGCGCACTGTCGCTTGCAATCCCGAACTGTTCGACAGCCCGGACGCGAAGGCCCTGCGCCGCACCGTAGACCCCGTCCCACGCACCGTCTCGCCAACGCGCCGCAACCCCGAATGACGTGGCCAGCCAGAGTTCATCACGCCCACTCGCACGCTTGCGGGCACGCACCACAAGCCCTTCCGCTTCGACCTCCGGTGGCAGGGGAATCGACACCCACCGGTCGGATCCCATATAGACGGCAACGCCATCCGACGTTGCCGCGACCAACCGTTCCGTACCATCGTATGCATTGCTGACCGCCAACGAATAGACCGTTCCGGCAGTCAGTCCGTCTGATGTATCGAACTCACGCATGCTGCCGTCGGGCAAGCGACGCACCACACCGTTGCGCGTGCCGAACCAGATGGAACCGTTGTTGGTACGCGCGATCGCGCGAACATGCGAGCTGGTGCCCGGGATTTCGAGGCGCTCGAAGCGCGACCCGAGCAAGCGATGCGGCCCCGCGTCGGTGCCGATCCACAGGGAACCGTCACCGAGCGCTTCGACGGCAAATACCGCGAGCGACCGCAATCCATCCGGGCTCGCGAAGCGACGCTCGGAATAGTCGCGCAGCGCGACGCGGGCGGACTCCTGCGTGGTCGAGCCGTCAGGAGGCGTCTGCGCACTCAGCATGGCGCCATGCAGCAATAGCGCGGCTATGCCGAGCGAAACAACCTGCACTGGCACTGCAACGCGCGACCTCCGAGGCCGCATCACGCAAACCCTTCAGCCGCCTCGGCCACTTCGGGCGCCATGCTGGGATACTTCGGATCGATGCGCTCGAGCGTTTCGACGAGCAGGCGCGCGATCAGCAGATTGCGCACGCGCTTCTCGTCTGACGGCACGACAAACCACGGCGCCTCCGGCGTGCTCGTCTTCGCCAGCACATCGCGATAGGCGCGCGTGTAGTCGTCCCACAGCGCGCGGTCCTCCAGATCGCCGAGTCGAAACTTCCAGTTCTTGCCCGGGTCATCGAGCCGCTCCTGCAAGCGTTTGCGTTGCTCGTCCCGGCTGACGTGCAGAAAGCATTTCACGATCACAGTCCCGCTTTCGGCCAGCATGCGCTCGAACTCGACGATGTGCCGGAATCGACGCTTCCAGACCGACGCTTCGGCCAGTTGACGCACCCGCACCACCAGCACGTCCTCGTAGTGCGAACGATTGAAGACGCCAATGACGCCGCGAGGCGGCACGACGCGATGCACCCGCCAGAGGTAGTCGTGCCGAAGCTCACGTGAGTTCGGCGGGCCGAATGCGGCAATCTGTACGCCCATCGGATTGCACGCGCCCACCACCGTGCGGATCGTGCCGTCCTTGCCGGCGGCATCGCGACCCTGCAGCACAAGCAGCAGCGCCCGCCCGCCATCCGCGTGGAACGCGGCCTGCAATTCTGCCAGTCGCTTGAGCCACGACTTCGTGGCGTCCTCGATTTCCTTCTTGCTGGCGTCGAGCCCTGGCACCACGGCAGCGCGATCCCCGAGTTCGAGCCGCTGCCCCGGTTTCACGGCGTGAAGACGAATGCGAGACAGGGTCATGCGTCGGCTCCGTCCGCGCCGTCACGCTCGCCCGGCGTCGCACGTCGCCCCTGTATCGTGTCTACGAAGATCGCGCCGATGATGGTGCGATCGGGAGTGGGATCGTCGGGCGTGAACGCCGTCTCCACGAGCGTGCGCAGGGCGGTCACCGCCGTCGCGTGCCGAGCGCGCGCGTTGTCGTGCGGCCCGTCGTCGAGCAACTCGAGACGTCCATGCACCACGACACTCTGCCAATCGAACAGCGCCTGCGACTCGTCAATCTCGAACGCCACCCACGGGTTGTGCACGATCGTCGACAACTTCGTGCCGGGCTGCGTGCGCACGTAGATCCAACCCGCGTCGTACACATAGTGAATCGGCTCGATGTCCACCCGACCCTTGTGCGAATAGGCCAGCCGGGCGATGCGGTGGCCAGCGAGCATCATCTCGCATTCTTCCCGGGACAGCGTTGAGAACTGCGGGCGAGCCGTCATTCCTGAGGGGGTTCGAAGGGTTCCATATGTACGAGCACGCCGGCTACTGCGGGAATGGCTTCCCGTATGGCCGTCTTCACGCGCCCGCTTACGATGTGCGCGTCGTGCAGGGTCATCGCCGCGTCCGCTTGCACATGGAGATCAACAAAAAGTGTCGTCCCCACCCGGCGCACCTTGAGCTTCTCGAGATCTCGAACGTCGCCAACGGTGCGGGCGGCGTCCAGGATGCGATCCCGGACGTCTGCCTCCGGGGCGCGGTCCATTAAATCATGCAGCGCCGGCCGCAGCATGGAAATACCGTTTGCGGCGATGACGAGCGCGGCGACCAGCGCTGCCCAGTCATCAGCCGCTTCCCAACCCTCTCCACCGATAAGCGAGACAGCGATTCCGATGAACGCGGCTCCCGACGTGATGGCGTCACTGAGGTGGTGCCAGGCGTCTGCTTGCACTGCCGGCGAGCCGCTCACTTGACCGGCGGCGTGCTGCCGGCGAAAGAACCACTGTTTGACCAGCATCACGCCGACCAGCACCGCCAGGGTGAAGGGCGCCGGCGCCGGATGCGGGGTGCGTATCGCCGAAACCGCTTCCCACGCGATTCCGAATGCCGCGCCGAGCAGCATGAGCGCCACGGCAGCCGCAGCCAGCGGTTCCGCCCGTCCGTACCCGAACGGGTAGTCATCATCGGCATCGCGTGCGGCGAGCCGGAGCCCTCCAAGTACAACCAGCGAGGCGACTACATCCGCGGCGCTTTCGATTGCGTCGGCTACAAGGGCGTAGGAGTTACCGGCGACGCCGGCGACCAGTTTGATGACGGCCAGACCGGCATTGCTGAGCAGCCCGAACTGTGCGGTACGCCAGCCACGAAGCCTGGCGCGCGCCTCAGCGCCGGGATCCATGCCCTTGAAGCGGTTGTTTCATCCCGCAATGTAGATCGTCAAGGGCTCGGTCATCATGTCCAGTGCCAAAGTCGCGTCGGAGTGCGTTGATGGACTCACGGAATGTGCCGAAAGGCATCCTTTCTGCAAGTTCGTGAGCCATCAACGGTTGCCCTCTGGGATTTGATGCGTAAGTTGATGCGTGGCAACCGCGCGGGCGTCATGCACCGGGATCCGTTCGGTATCCTTCTGGTGCATCAGGTCGGCGGATGCCTGCGCGCCGGGAGTTGTGGTTTTTCGTCGTGTTGTCATCCTGCAGGCTATTTGGCGGTTCGCTCCGTCGGTTCGAAACACTCAAGGGAGGAATATGCGTACTACTGCTATGTTCGCGCTGGGCACTGTGCTTGCCCTCGGTCTGCCGGCTTCGCTCGAAGCGCAGCGGCAGGGCGCGGTAGAACTCGGCGGCTTCGGTCGATTCACGAAGTTCGGTGAATCGCAGCAGCTGGATCCGGTTTTCGGTGGTGGCGGTCGCGCCGGCATTTACGTGCTGCGCAACCTGCTGCTTGAAATGGACTTGTCCTACGCCGATGCCGATGTCGACCGGGAGCCCACCGGGATCGCCAGGTTCGACGCCTTGAACAAGGTGACGCACACGCTGTGGAACTACCGCCTGCTCTACAATGCGCCAATCAACGACAATGTGAAGTTTCTGATCGGTGGCGGCTATGCGTACGACGCCTACGGCCGTAAGCGTCAGGTTGCCCCGCGTGGCGGTGGCCCCTCGGGACTCGTCGGCGTGCGCTTCGCGCTCAACGACATGTTCTCATTCCGCCTCGAAGGCATCGGCAACTATGTGGCCGCGGACGAAGACGCGTTGCCCGAGCCGGGTCGCGAGAGCCACTTCAACCTCGGCGCGCAGGCGGGTCTGAGCATTTCGCTCTTCACCAGCGCTCGTCAGCCGAGGATCGTCACGGACACGCTACGTATCGTGCAGCGCGACACCGTGTTCACCACGCGCATCGACACCGTTCGTGTGAACGTCCCGGGCCGTCCGATCGTGATCGGCGCTGTCCAGTTCGCGTTCAATCAGGATGCCATCACGCCGGAAGCGGCGCGCGTGCTCGACGTGATCGCAGCTTCGTTGCTCGAGAGCGTCAACATGTCGCGCACCATCACCGTGACGGGTAACACCGACGCGATCGGCAGCGAGTCATACAACATGACCCTCGGCCAGCAGCGCGCTGACCAGGTGCGTGACTATCTCGTCTCGAAGGGTGTGGCGTCGTCGCGCATCACCAGCCGTACGGCTGGCGAGGGCGATCCGCTCGCTCCGAACAATACGGACAACGGACGCGCCACGAACCGTCGCGTACTTATCAGCTTGTCCAACTGACCCGACCGGGGCGTGAGATCGCGCCCCGTTCATCGCAGTTCTGTTCGACTTCATGCGGCGCCGTTCCCCAGGGAGCGGCGCCGTGTGCAATTACACGCATGCATATTCACATGATTCCACGCACCGACGTGGAAGTCATTGATATCGCCCTGCCGAATGCCCGGTGACAGAATGACACGCACGCCAACGAACGAGCCTGCTCAAGAGGTGACGTTTTCGCACTGGATCGAGTACCTCGGCATTCGCGCAGTCGTGCTCGTCCTGAAGCTGCTGGGATGGCGCGGGGCGAGCCGGGTAGGTGCATTGCTCGGTCGCCTCGCATACAGTCCGGTCGGAATTCGCCGTAAACTGGTCGAACGGCACATCGCCGCCGCGTTCCCTGACTTCTCAAGACGCGACGTGACGCGCATCGCGATAGCGGCGTACGAGAGTCTGGGCAGGACATCCATCGAAACCGCCGTGCTGGCCGGCACGTCCCGCGAACGCATCCTGGCCATGGTGACGGAGACCGAGCGCTGGGAGCTGTTCGAGGCCGCGCTTGCGCTTGGCAAGGGCGTCATTCTCGCCACTGGACACCTGGGCAACTGGGAACTGGGCGGAGCGTACTTCGCGGCGCGCGGGGTGCCGGTGGCCGCCATCACGCGTCGCATGCAAAACCCGCTTTTTGATCGTTACCTGCGCGAAACGCGCAGCTCTGTCGGCGTCGAAGTGATCCACGATGCGGTGGCCGTGCGTCGCGTGCCACGAGCGCTCGGTGAAGGCAAGCTGATCGCCTTCCTCTGTGACCAGGATGGCATCGGTCTCGCGTCCACGTTCGTGCCGTTCTTCGGTCGTCCTGCGCGCACACCGCGCGGGCCTGGCGTGTTCGCGCTGCGGCTCGGCGTGCCGGTGCTGTTTGCCTGTTGCGTCCGTCGTGCCGACGGAACGTACCGGATTGCGTTCGATACCGTGCCCGTGGTGGACACCGGACATCGCGAACTGGACGTGGACAACATCGTCTCTGGTTTCACTCGGCAGCTCGAGGACGCAGTGCGTGAAACACCCGGCCAGTATTTCTGGCATCATCGACGCTGGAAGCGGCAGCCGCCCGGCACGCCTTCACACCTGCGCGAGCCTTGATGATGGCCGCCCGCAAGCGCTCACGCGCGCTGACGTGGCTGCGCCGTGCGTTGCAACTCACGTTCATTGCGCTGATGCTGCCGTTGCCGGCCACCTTGCTTCTTCGAGTCATGCATCCGCCGACCACGGCCATGATGATGACGCGCACGGTCCAGCGCTCCCTGTCTGACAAGACACCGGCGTATCCCGAGCGAACGATGGTCGCACGCGAACAGATTGCGCCGATCATGCGCCGTGCGGTGCTGGCAGCAGAAGATGATCGCTTCTACCTGCACGACGGTTTCGACTTCAAGGAAATCGACAATGCCATCGAGCGCGCACGCAGTGGACGTCCGATGCGGGGCGCCTCGACGATCTCGCAGCAGGTGGTCAAGAACATCTTCCTGAGGGAAGGCCGCTCGTGGGTGCGCAAGGGCATCGAGGCATATATCACCTTGTGGCTCGAGGTGCTCGTCCCGAAAGACCGTATCCTCGATCTCTATCTCAACCTCGCCGAGTGGGGCGACGGAATTTTCGGCATCGAGGCGGCGGCGCAGCATCACTTCGGCAAGCCGGCGAGTCGTCTCAACGCTGACGAGGCCGCCCGGTTGGCGTCCGTGCTGCCGTCGCCGCAGCGTTGGTCACCGAAGGGATCGGCTGCGAACGCTCGCGCGTCCCGGATCCGGCAGCGCATGGTCTACCCTGCTCCGCGTCGCCCACCAGCGCCGGAGTGACGCGCTCAGCAAATGGCGTGGTCGAAGAGATGCGTACATTGTTTTGCCTGCGAAACTCTTTCGCCGACCTTCGGTATCGCGGGGATACATTTGCCGCTCCCGAGTGTTTCGTTTCTACATATGGTTATTCGACTTTCATCGATTGGGCGCTCGGCGCCTCGCCTGACGCGACGCGTTCGGAGCAGTGGTGCCGCGCTCACGTTCGCATTCTTCGCGGTTGCCTGCAGCGGTGGCGCGCCCGATACCAGCGCGTCGGCCGACTCGACGGTGCAGTCCGCGGCGGCCGATTCCTCGCCTCGATTCGTCGCCATCACCGCGGGACGCCAGTTCACATGCGCCGTGGACGAGGCGGCACAGGCATGGTGCTGGGGCTCGAACCGCTTTGGACAACTGGGACTCGGCGATACGCTCGATCGATTCAGACCGACACAGCTGCAGCACTCGGTACCGCTGCGGCGCGTCGTCGCAGGTGAGACGCACAGCTGCGCAGTGGACTCGCTTGCAGCGCTGCACTGCTGGGGTGACAACAAAGAGTTTGCGCTTGGCGACACGGCCGTACGCGTGCGTGCACGGCCCGGCACGGTCGAACTGCGCGGCGTTCGTCAGGTCGCACTGGGAGCGAACTTCACATGCGCCACCGACTCGGCCGATCGGACGCGATGCTGGGGCACCCATCAGCATGGCCAGCGAGGCGATGGCAGCACCGAACGCGCTCCGGTCGCAACACCGACGCCAATCAAAGGCGACCATCGCTTCATCGCGCTGGCGGCGGGACGCAGCCACGCGTGCGGCATCACCGCGGAGGGTTCGGCTTGGTGCTGGGGGGACGGCGGAGCCCTCGGCGATGGAACCGTGAATATGCGCATGGAGCCGGTGGGGGTGCTCGGCGAACAAGTGTTCACCTCGATCACCGCGGGCGAGAGCGTCACCTGCGCGATACACGACGACGCATCCGCCTGGTGCTGGGGCATCGCGTTCGACGGACAGTTAGGACAGGGATCGCCAAGCCCAAACAGGTTCATTCCTGTACCCGTCGCGGGTGGCATTCGCTTTCAGGCGCTCTCGGCGGGACATCATCGGGTGTGCGGCCTGGACCTCGAGGGCACCGCCTGGTGTTGGGGCTCCAACTACAATGGCGGACTCGGGGACAACGGCGGAGTGTCGCAACCCGCGCCCGTGCGGGTGGTGAGCGAGGTGCCCTTCATCGCGATCGCCAGCGGCGACTACCATACCTGCGCACTCGACACGACGCGTGTCGCATGGTGCTGGGGGGAGAACTCAGACGCGCGCGGTGGCGGTGCACTCGGTGACGGCACGGTGCGGCAGCGCCCGATCCCCACCCGCGTCAGTAGTGCAAGGCGCTAACGCACGGGCGGCGAAGCGTGCAGGGCCACGCGCGTAAGGCAGGCCGCGGAGGCCGAGGCGCGTGAGTCAAGTCGACAGGGTGCGCGAGCAGCTGTGTTCGATGAAGTAAGCAGGCGCAAACGCGCAAACGCGCAACGGACGGACTGAAAGTGTAAACACGCTTTTGCTGTTTCACTCAGCAGAACCACGCCAGCCAGATCGCTGCATTCGAGCCGCGATGCCTTCGCGCGTTTGCGCCTTTGCGCGTTTGCGCCTTTGCGCGTTGGCGCCCTCTTCGCCCGCATTGCACCCAACGCCCGCAGCATTCGCCACATGTGCGCGCACACCACGGCCATTCGCGTATCGCCATTCGCGTATCGCCCTTCGCGGATTGCCCTTCGCGGATTGCCCTTCGCGCCTTATGTCCCGATCACGAGCCCGCCGTCCACCGCGAGCACTGCGCCGCTGATGAAACGCGCCGCCGGCGACACGAGGAAGCAGTACGCATTGGCCACGTCGTCGGCTGAACCGAGTGTGCCGAGCGGGGTGCGCGACGCCATCTGTTCGAGGACAGCGGCCGGCATGGCGTTCGTCATGTCCGTGGCGATGAAACCCGGCGCGACGGCATTCACGCGAATGCCACGCTTGCCGAGTTCGCGCGCCCACACCTGAGTCATGCCGATCACGCCGGCCTTCGAGGCAACATAGTTCGTCTGCCCGAAGTTGCCGTTGCGCGCCACCACCGACGACGCATTCACGATTGCACCACCGCCTCGTGCTAGCAGGTAAGGTACGATGACCTGCGTACACGTGAAGACGCCTTTGAGGTTGACGTCGATCACGGCGTCGAAATCCGCCTCGCTCAGGCCGCCCGTCACCGTGCCATCCTTCACACGCGCCAGCTGCGCATCGCGCGTGATGCCGGCGTTGTTGATCAGGATGTCGATGCCTCCGAATCGCGCCGCTGTTGCGGCGGCCGCGGCTTCCACGCTCTCCCGCCGCGTCACGTCGACTGTATAAGCTTCCACATGCAAAGTGCGGGCGCGAAGTTCAGCGACAAGGGTGTTCGCGGCTTCAGTTTCACGGTCCCACACGGCCACCTGCGCGCCGCTCTCCGCCAGGCGTGATACGGTCGCGCGGCCAATGCCGTTGGCGCCTCCAGTGACCACAGCCACGCGTCCCGTCAGGTCGAAATGCATGCGGCGCAAGTTAGCGCCTGATGCGGCACTGCCACCACCCGAGATTGCCGCTTCCGGCCAGCCCGCCGGCTAGCGTAGCTTCCCGCATGCCCAGCCCGATGCGACTCGCGATCTCAGGTGCTGCCCTGCTGCTGATGGCAGCGTGTACGCGTCCCGTGACCATCGATGCGCCCCCTCCGCAAGCGACCGGCAACTTTCTGCCGCCATCCATTCCGCCGCTCGCACAGTCCGTCATCGACGCGCCGATCAGCATTGATCTGGGTGAAACGCTCAGTGCACTCGAGAGCGCAGTGCCGGTGCGCTTCGGCGACATCAATCGACGCATTCGCAATCCGTCGAACGGTCGCCAGCGATTTGCCTATGAAGCGACACGCACACGTTTTGACGTCGCGCTCGACGATGGGTTGCTCACACTCGGCACCACCGTGAGCTACGCCGGCAAGGGATGGTACAATGCGCCGCTGCTTCCGGAAGTGGGCGCGTCGTGCGGTGTCGATACGGACCAGCCACGACTGCGCGCTCGATTGCAGAGCGAGCTCGGACTGACGTCCGAGTGGAAGCTGGCGACGCGATCACGACTGAGCACGTTGCGACCGCTCACCGACACCGATCGCGACGCCTGCAAGGTGACGGCGTTCAGCATCGACGTAACCGATCGAGTCGCCGGTGCCGTTCGCGGCATTCTGCAGAAGGAACTCCCCAAAATCGATCGCCGCCTTGGCGCGTGGAATGTTCGCGATCGCCTCGAGGACTGGTACAACAGGATGAACCGGCCCATCCGGGTGGCCGACAGCCTGTGGCTGCTACTGCGCCCGGGCGATGTGCGCCTGGGTGGAATGAACGTCACGGACTCCGCCGTGGTGTTCGACATTCGGCTGTACGCATCGCCAGTGATTGTGTCAGGCCTTCAGCCCGAGCAGACCTTGTCCGCACTCCCGCCACTCACTCGAGCGACAGACGAGATTGGCGACAGCGCACGCGTGCTGCTCGAGGCGAGCATCGGGTACGACATCGTCACCGCAATGCTGCAAAAGTCACTCGTTGGTCGATCGTTTCGCCGATGGCGGCGACGCGTTCACATTGTGAATGTGCGCGCCGTGCCTGTGGGTGACGGACGCGTGGCACTCGGACTGCGGTTCGATGGCGCCCTTCGTGGCGAGGGATGGCTCGTAGGCACCCCGAAACTCGACGTCGAACGCGAAGAACTCACGGTGCCCGACCTCGACTTCGATGTCGCGACCGGTGATGCACTCGTACACGGGCTCGAATTTCTTCGGACTGAAAGAGTGCTCTCGCAGTTGCGCGCGGCGGCGGTACTGCCGCTTGGCGATCGGCTCGATTCGCTGCGCGTCAAGGTGGAGGGCGCCATCAACCGGGATCTCACAGAAGGCGTGCAGCTCTCCGCGCAGTTGCTCACCGGCCGGCTGCTCGATGTCGTGGCGATGCCGTCGTCATTGATTGTGCGGGCCGAAGCGGCGGGCACGCTGGGACTGCATATCGACCGCGAACTGCGCTTCGGCAAGAAGTAGGGTTGCACGTGAACAACTTGTCGGCGGTACGTGGCTTACCATCCGCCGCCGCCGCCGCCACCTGAACTGCCGCCGCTACTGCTGCTGCTTCCGCCACTTGAACTGCTCGAACCCGGCGGTGAGACACTGGAGGACATGCCGCTCAAAGCGGCGCTGAACGCCACCGTGGCGCCTGCACCGGCGAACGCGCCGCCACCGCCGAAGCCTCCCCATGATGAGCCGCTGCCTGATGAGTCGAGGGTGACGCTGGAATTGGAGGACGACACGCGATGTGCGGCGTGTGACGCGGTTGCCGCTGCACCGAATGACTTGAACCAGCGATCGACATGCGGGCCGAGACCGAAGGCGAGCATGTGCGGGTACCATTCCTGCTGCAACTGTGGTTCGGCTTTTCGAAGCTCGCGTCGGAAATACTCGCGACCTGCAGCGAGTTGCTTCCGAAAGGCGGTGTAGGTCGCCGAGTACGGCGAACGCGCCGCGTTGTTCACGCTGTTGTGCAGAGCAAGTACCAGCACAACCAATCCCCCGAGGGAAAGCGCACCGAGTTGCCACTGGCCAGTGAACAGCAGCCAGAGCGCGCCGCCGACCAGCAGCATCATTGGCAGAAGAAAATCGAGCATTCGCGCGTAGGCACCAGCAACACGTCTTCGCCAGAGTGTCGCCAGGCCGCGCGCGATGCCGTAGATGGGTACACACGCTGTCGCTGCAGCCAGCGCAATCAGTCCGGTGGCGCCGTCACGCGCGCCACCCCAGACGAGCAGCGCAACCGCCGTCGCGAGCAACAGCATGGTCGGCAGCTTCGACGGAGCCGCGGCCTTCGGCTCGTCGGCTCCCGGAAGCGCAGAGAGCTTCGTCTTGAGCGGCGCGCGAATGCACGCGACGGGATCGAACCCGGTGCTCGCGTATCGCTTGCGCACGGCATCGGTGCTTGTGCGCGTCGCACTACCCATGAACAGCGCATCCACCAGCGCCCGCTCCTGCGCGATGAGTCGGCTGCGCGAAACCAGCAGTTCGAGATGCAGCACGTGCTGCGTGATGAACCAGACTTTTGTGGTCGTCACTTCGCTCTTGAGCTTCTGCTCGGCGACCATTCGCGCGAGTGTTGCGGAGACCTCGGCTGAACCGATGGATTCATCCCACGCGGCACCGGCGACCTCCGCAGGGATCGAGAGCACATGCTCGCGAATCCACGCCTCGTCCACACGTTCCGGTGGCACCAACGGCTGGAATTTTCCCAGTCGGCGCTCGCGAGCGATCAGCACTCCAGTCAGGGAACCGACGCCGATCAGCAGCGCAGCCGCAAGCGCGAGGCGAACGGCTCTGCTTGGACTCTGTCGAACACCCGATGGAGACCCTGCTCCTTGCCACGCAAGCGGAATATCCACCACGAACGCGATACCGGGCGGAAATGGGCCTTCGCGCCACTGTCCGGTGAAGGTGGAAGGGCGCTGCCACGCCGGATCGATCGTGAGCGAGAGGGTGAAGTTCTCGATATCGCCCTCGCGATCGCGAAACGCAAACTCGTGATCAAGGCGATAGCCCTCATCGGTTGGCACGAGAATGTTGGCGTAGCTGTACTCCAGGATGTACGTGATGACCGTGTTCCGGAAGAGCGGATCCTCCGGCAATCGGCTCCGCCATCGCAGCGTCTTTCCGCCGGCCCACGAGTACTCGTCAACGGCTTCGAGGTCACCCTCACGCAACGCCACTTCCGTCCCGGTGAGCGAGTCCACGCGCAGCAGCCGATGGAAGCTGAACTGCTGTCCGAATCGAACGTCGAAGATGCGTTCTCCCCCGTTCCAGAAGCCATCGAAGCGCATTGTCTGCCGTTCGCGCACGTGAAGGCGCCCGGTGCTGTCGAGCTGCGCTTGGACCTCGAACGCCGGCCACGAGAGCTCTCGAAGCTGTGCGGGCAAAGGCGTGGGCACGATCGACGGCAGCGACACCGCGAGCATGCAGACCAGCGCCGCGTGCGATGGGAAAGCGAGCACCGATACTCGCCGTCGTACCGGGCGATGAAGGGAGTTCATGCGACGAATATCGCTTCCGAGCGTCGACTCGGCTACATCACGCGGACCACTGACATCAACGCGGGCGCAGCGCGACCTCGCCGTTGAACGTGCGAACCGTGACCCGGGCACTTCCCTTGCCTGTCACAACAGAGAGCACGCTACCCTTCGCGCCGGCGCGAGTGGACCGCGCGGTGGTCAGCTCGTTGGTGATCGATCCATCGAGCGTGAACACATTGATCGTCGCGTCGAGCGATCCGCCGAGTTGAAGTCGCACAGGTCCGTCATGTGAGTCGACGTCGAGCGAAGTCGCGCCCATCGCCGGCAGGCTGATCTCCACCCGTCCCGACAC
>JBGTFN010000489.1:0-8566 GCA_041747275.1 Gemmatimonadaceae bacterium
GCCGCTGCGCTCGACGGCGCCGGTTGGCCCGATATCCTCGGCACCATCGCGGGCGACGACACCGTGCTGATCATTTGCAGCAGTGCGCAGGGCCGCGAGCGCGTGGTGCGCCGACTCAGGCCGTTGCTGCGACCGGTCGCCTAGATTTCAAGGTGTAACGCGTTCTCACGCGCCAGACACCGTGCTTACATCAACACGCAGCACGGCGTGCATGGCGCCGATATACACGGAGGAAGCGTCTGAATCATTATGCACTGCAAATGCATAAAAAGTCGTTTCCAGCACCGCCCGCGCAGTCCTTATTCTACCGAGACCTTCATGGCCGACGTTCCGTCCTCGCCGAACTCCGCTGGCACCACTGACAGTCACCAACTCTGGGGTGGGCGCTTCGCCAGCGGACCGCATCCGCTGCTCAATGCCGTCAATCGGTCCATCGGCACCGACTTTCGCCTGTGGCCGCACGATGTACGCCTTTCCCGCGCATGGGCGCGCGCACTGGTGGGGGCTGGCGTCTTCACCGCAGCCGAAGCCGAGCAGGTGGACGCCGGACTGGAGCGCGTCGCCGCCCGTCTCGAAGCCGGCGAATCGCCCATCGAAACGGACGAAGACATCCACACGATGATCGACCGGCTGCTGCATGAAGAGGCTGGCGCTCCCGCATCTCGACTGCACACCGGCCGCTCGCGCAACGATCAAGTGGCGACTGCAACCCGACTGTGGACGATTTCGGCGTGTCACTCGCTGCACGCATCGATCACTGAACTGCAGCAGGCGCTGCTGACGCGCGCCGACGAGTTGCAGGACGCCGTGCTGCCCGCCTACACGCACTTGCAGCGCGCACAGCCGGTGAGCGGCGCGCACTGGCTGCTCTCGCACTTCTGGCCGCTGATGCGTGACCGAGACCGTGTGGTTGGTGCCGAACGCGGCGCGGCCTCGATGCCGCTCGGTTCCGGTGCCATCGCCGGCAGTGCCTTTCCCGTGGACCGCGAGGCGCTTCGACAAGACCTGGGATTCGATCGCATCTCGCTCAACAGCATCGATGCCACGGGCGACCGCGATTTCGTGGCGGAACTACTCTTCGCCTGCGCACTGACGGCGGCCCACTGCTCGAGACTGGCCGAGGACCTCATCGTCTACGGCTCGAGTGAGTTCGGCTTCGTGAAGTTCGGTGACCGCTTCAGCACCGGCTCCAGCATGATGCCGCAGAAGCGCAATCCCGATGTCTTCGAGTTGGCCCGTGGATCTGGGGGACGAGTGCTGGGTGATCTGGTGAGCATGCTGGCGACACTGAAGGGTTTGCCGAGCGGCTACAGCAAGGACTTGCAGGATGACAAGCGCGCGCTGTTCAATGCCGTTGACATGCTGCTGCTCGTACTGCCGGCCATGGCCGGTGCCGTGGCGGAGCTGCGCTTCGATACCGTACGCATGCGCGCCGCCGTGACCGGTGGCATGATGGCCACCGACCTTGCGGACTACCTGGTGCGCAAGGGCGCGGCTTTCCGTGAAGCGCACGGCGCCGTGGGACGACTGGTGCGTGAAGCGGAAGAGGCGGGCGTGGAACTGGATAAGTTGTCGCTCCATCAAGTCCGCGCAGCGCACGCACTGTTTGGTGACGATGCGATGGATGCGCTCAGTGTGCAGGCCTCGCTCGACGTGCGCAACGTACCGGGCGGAACGGGCCGCTCTGCAGTGGATGCGCAGCTGCAGCAGGCGCGAGACATGCTGCAGGAGCAATGACATCGTTTGCAGGCGCAAAGCAGTTTGCCGGGCACTTCTGTCAGCGAGCCCGACCGCACTCGAGTCCGGCGAATAGCTTGACGCGTCGAACGGCTGTTTGCTTATTGCGGGATTCACACCATGTCACGCACACACTCCCGCAGAGGAACTCCATGCAGAAACTGAGTCTGTTCCGGCCAGCCGCACTTGCGCTTGTCGCTGCCGTTTTGCTTCCGTTCAGCGCCTCGCAGGCGCAAGGTGAGTTCAACGTCGGCACGCGCGTCTTCAGCGCAGGCCTCATGACGGGCAGCGGTGGAGGCACCGGTCTGGGTGCTGCGTTCGAGGTGAGCATGCTGGAGCTGGCGCCGAACATTCGACTCGGCGTTGGTGGCACCGTCGGTTACTGGAGCACCTCCTCGCCCGGCATCGACGCGCGCGTCATTCCGGTGCTCGGCAATGCCAACGTGCATCTGGCACTTGAAGAAGTCCCGCAGCTCGATCTGTTCGCCGGCGTGGCGCTCGGTCTGGTCTTTACCTCGCTGGATGTCGACTCAAACGTCAGTGTCGTTGATGACTCCAGAAGCGACCTCGAGTTCGGCATCAATCTCGGCGCCCGCTACTACTTCACGGACACCGTCTCCGGCTTCCTGCAGCTGGGGGTGGGAGACATCCCCGAAATCTTTGTGGGACTCGGCTTCAAGTTCTAGTCCGATTCGCATGTAGTTGCAATCAAGGCGCGGCGCATCGTGATCTCGATGCGCCGCGCTTGCTTTCAATGTTCAGTCGCCATGCAGCACCGCGCGCGCCGCCATTTGTCCACCGCGCGCGGCACCGTCGAGTGAGCTGGAATGCAGTACTTCGCTCGCTCGAAAGAGCCCGCGCATCGATGTCACAGCCGATGCCTGCGGCAGCACCCCGCGTACGGTCTGCGCGAACTGCGCCAGCGGCACACGCCACACCGCAAGTCGCTCGAGTGCAACGGCGCCCCCGTTGGGGGCCATCTGTGCCAGATCAGCTCGCACTTCGGCATCCAGCACATCGTCCGCTGCCGTTGCCTTCCGGCCGAGCACGGTGGCGGCGATGAGATGCATGCCGGATGGCGCGTACGAGGGCGCAACTTCCGTGATCGCGATCGCATGACTCACCGTGGCGTCGGGGCGCGCATTCAGCCACAACGCACGTCCGGGAAGCAGCGCAGCGCCCGAGCTATAGTAGATCGTGGTGCATCCGAGCACACGGCGCGGTTCGTCGAGCGAGACGTTGGCTGTTGCCGCGAGCGCATGTGCGGTGATGAGGTCCGTGGCAACAACGACGTTTGCGGCGCGCATCTCGGTGCCGTCTTCCAGCGTGACGCCTACGGCACCTCCATCTTCGGCAAGCAACGACGACACGCGCGTATTGCAACGCAGCGAGTCAGCGGGTAACTGCGCAGCGAGCTGCCGCGGTATCGCTCCCATGCCATCGCTCGGCACGGCAGTACTGCCTTCGGCAAGCATCTTGAAGGTGAAGAGCAGCACGCTTGCCCTGGTGGACAACGAGCGATCAAGCAGGATTCCGCCGTAGAATGGCGCGAAAAAATGCTCGATGGCGTTGCCGCTGAAGCCGCGCTGCACGAGCAGCGCACGAGTAGAGCGATTGCTGTATTCCTCAGCGAAGCACTGGGCGACCGTGAGCGAGGTAGCCAGCCGCCGCAGCTGCAGCACGCGCCAGAGGTCCGCAATCGAAAGCGCGCCGCCGGTGAGCGATGGCAGCAGGAGCGACGGCATGCGCAACGCATCGCCGACCAGCGCACTCTCACCCGAGGCGCGCACGATCTGCGCCGCGGGCAGGAACTCGCGCAGTTCGAGTGCCTCGTGATCCAGATAGGCGTTGAGCACGGGATAGGCCGTGAACAAAACCTGAAAGCCATGGTCGAGTCGGAACCCGTCCTGCACCGTCGTGCGAACGCGACCGCCTACTTCGGGCGCGGCTTCCAGGACGCGTACCTGTCGTCCTGCTCGGTGCAAGTCTATCGCTGCGATCAGTCCGGCAATGCCGGCGCCTATGATCAGGGTTGGATCGGATTGCTTGTGCATGCGACTGCAACATAGCAGGGCGGATTGTGAAACGGCCCGCCTCTCACTGTGAGAAGCGGGCCGTCTTTCCGAACTTGTTCATTGCACCGCTGCCGGTGAGCAGCGAGGAACAGCAACTGGACTAAAAGCGAATGCCGAACGTGAGCGGGATATAGCGAAACTTGAAGTTGCCGTCGTTGAACACATTCACGAAACGCGCTTCCGCGAACGTTGTGAAGCCGGAGAGGTTGAACTCAAGGCCGCCTCCAACGTTGACGCCCAGATCACTTTCGGAATCTGACCCTTCGAACGACGTGCGATACAGGCCGCCACCGCCGATGATGTACGGTCGAATCCCACCCTCCGCGGAGGTGCCGAGCGGGAACATGACATTGCCGGTTACCGACAAGACGTTGAGATTACCGCTGCCAACTTTCACACCGAAGCTGTCGTAACCCAGGTCGCCACGGAACGTGAGGCTGCTCGCCGAGGGACGGAAGTAGACGCTACCCGTGATGTTGTAGCCGCTGTCGAACCCGTCTCCCAGATCACCGACCGGCAGCGTCAGACCGCCCATGACACCGACGGAAATGGGACGAGCATCCTGAGCGCTGGCGAGTGCCGGCAGGAGAGCGAGGGCACCAGCGATGCCAGCCAGACGAAGGGTACGCATGTTCATATTTTTGCTCCTTATGTGAAGTGAGTGGCGCAGATGGTTTTGCGCCGGTTACTGCGCCATCGTCATTTCGTATACCCGCTACCGAAAGTTTCGTGGCAGCATGGTGACACAATGTTCGCACATCATGGCACCGTCAGGAGCTTTGCGGAAGTGGCAGTGTGACCGACGGCACTCCCCCCCCATCGACCCGCACTGGAACGGGTTGCGCGACTTTGTCAGAATGCACAAGCAGTGTGTGCGCTGCCAGCCTACTCCGGTTCCGGTGCGGTCCCTACCACGCGCACCGCGGTCACATAGTAGTCCGTCTCGCCAAAACATGAGCTTGGCACCCACGGCTTTTCTTCGTATGAGATGACGATGCGCTTGCCGTTTGTCGCCTCGATGGCGTGTGCAACCGAATCACTGCGTAGTGAAAACGTGAAGAGCTGCGGCATGCTGCCGGGTATCGTGGAGATGGCCATCTCGCCCTCCCACGTTTTGCACAGCCATCCCTTCCTGGAAATCTTCTGCACGAAGCCGGCGCGCTCGCCGCGCGAGTAGACGTAGTTGAGCCCGACCGCGGCCCAGATCGCGAAGGCCAACGCAGGTGCGCCGATAAGCGCCGCCAGCGTCAGTTTCCCCCAGTGCTGGCGCGCGAACGTTGGAGACGGCCGTGTCGATGAGGACTGCGATGCCGCGGACTCGGGAGGTGGCGGCGGTGAGCCGTCCGAATGCACATGTGCGTTGGCGTCTGTAGGACCGCTGTCCGCGGGCGGCGTGGGATCGGTGGGCTCTCTCATACGATCAAAGTTGATGGACCGGCGAGCAGAAGGAAGGGTGCGTGTCGCCTTCGCCGGTGGCTATTTTTCAGCGGCAACCCAGTTTTCCCGTTTCCGAGCTGCGAGTGACCTTTCGACCCCGACGACCCACGGCAACTGTGCTTGTGCGTGGCGTGCCCATCGGTGCAGGCCATCCGGTGGTGGTGCAGTCCATGACCAATACAGACACCGCAGACGCCGCCGGCACCGCGGATCAGGTCGCCGCGCTGTTCGAAGCAGGCTCGCAGAAGGTGCGCATTACCGTAAACAATGACGAAGCCGCGAAGGCCGTACCGGAGATCCGTCAACGGCTCGATGATCGCGGCCTGGATGTGCCGCTCATCGGCGACTTCCATTACAACGGTCATTTGCTGCTCACCAAGTATCCCGAGTGCGCCGCTGCGCTCGACAAGTATCGCATCAATCCCGGCAACACTGGCACGCGGCACCGGGACACCAACTTCACGACCATTGTCCAGGCCGCCATCGATCATGGCAAGCCCGTGCGTATCGGGGTGAACTGGGGTTCGCTCGACCAGATGCTGCTCACCGACATGATGGACGCCAACGCACGCAACGCTGAACCGCGCGATGCGAAGGACGTCTACATGGACGCGATGCTCGAAAGTGCGCTGCGTTCGGCCGCGCTTGCGGAAGAAGTGGGACTGCCGCACGACCGCATCATCGTGAGCGCGAAGATTTCCGTGGTGCAGGATCTCGTCGAGTGCTACCGACGCCTCTCCTCGCGCTGCGATTATCCGTTGCACCTCGGCCTCACAGAAGCCGGGATGGGCAACAAGGGCGTGATCGCCAGCGCGGCGGCACTCAGCATCCTGCTCAGCGAAGGCATCGGCGACACCATTCGTGTTTCGCTCACGCCCAAGCCCAACGGTGACCGCCGCGAGGAGGTGTTCGTGGCGCAGCAAATCCTGCAGTCGCTCGGCTTGCGTTCGTTTGCGCCGCAAGTGACCGCGTGTCCCGGTTGCGGACGCACGACGAGCACGTTCTTCCAGCACATGGCGGAAGACATTCAGGGGTATCTGCGCGAGCAGATGCCCGTGTGGCGCGAGACGCGACCTGGTGTCGTGGAGATGAAGGTCGCCGTGATGGGCTGCGTCGTGAACGGGCCCGGCGAATCCAAGCACGCCAATATCGGTATCTCGCTGCCGGGCACGTTCGAAGAACCGAAGGCGCCCGTGTATGTGGACGGCAAGCTGTTTACCACTCTCAAAGGCGACAACATCGTGCCTGAGTTTCTCGATATTCTCGAGCGATACGTCAGTACCACGTACGCGTAACGCGCTCAAACGCGAGGCGCAGCCTACACCGCCGCGCCCTCGAGCGCGCGTGTCGCCGTCTCGAGCTCGTCCACGATGGGCGCGTTGAAACCCACGGCGCGCATCCGCTCGCATACGCTGCGGTACCATCGCACGGTGCCCTCGCGGCCTGCGCTGAACCGTCCCCACACCGTCTCGGGGAATGACGTTCGCGCGAGGTCGTACACGATGGTGTTCGCATTGTGCAGCTTGTCCGCGCAGCACACCCAGCGCGAGGCATCGCTCGCCGCCGCGAGGCGGGTGAGCACATCCGGCTTGCGATCTTCAGGAGCGAGCTCCACGCCGTCATCGTCGATCCGCCTCTCTATCACGGCGAGCACAACATCGAGTGCGTCCGGGCCAAACTTGCGACCGATGCGCTCCTCCAGCATCGACGCAGTCCAGCCTTCGCGCACAGCATCCTCGACCGTGTCATGCAAGATGCCGGCAACGACCGTGCGCTCGTCCTGACCGTAACGCGTGAGGATGACAGCGACATTCGCCGGCTGCGTGAAATACGGCAGCCGCGTGCCCTTGCGCACCTGTTGATCGTGGTGCTTGGCCGCGAAGGCGAAGGCGTGATTGATGCGATCGGAGTAACCGGTCACCGTCATATGTGCCTCGGAGAGAAGCCGCTCATGGCGCGGCGCAACCAACGCGCGGAAAATGCGCCGCGACGCCGGCAATGGCAATGCATCTCGCTACGATCGCGCTGTCCGGAACCACGTCATCAACGACTCGAGGCCCTCCGTGTCTTCCGCGTCGAACATTGCCGGCTCGGCGCTGTCGATATCGAGTACGGCGATGAGCGTGTCGTCGGATCCGAACACCGGCACCACGATCTCACTTTGCGATCGCGCGTCACACGCAATGTGGCCCGGAAATGCGTGCACGTCCTCCACTACTACGGTGCGACGTTCGGCCGCAGCTGTTCCGCACACGCCGCGTCCAAACGCAATGTCGAGACAGCCGAGTGTGCCCTGATACGGTCCCACGCGCAGCGACTGGCCGGGCTCGGCCACCCGGTAGAAGCCGGTCCAGAGATGTCCGAAGGCGTGATGCAGCAGCGCACTCGTTGTCGCCATGCCCGCAATCGCGTCATCGGTACCATCGAGCAAAATGTGCTGCATATCGAGCAGCTTTGCGTACGCGTCGCGTCTGGGCGTAGTGCGCAGGTCGGGAATGACAGGTTCCATGATGATGACGACTTGGCGGTTCAGGTCAGGCCGATCGTGCCGCGGCAATTTGCGCGATGAGCAGCAGGTCGAGCAGCGCCAGCGCGAGTCCCTGCACGACGATGCCGATGCCCGCGCCGACCCCGCCCAGCTTGCGCCCCATTCGCCACGCGCACACAGCGAGCGTGATGCCGATGCCCGCGTACCCTGCATCGAGTCCGACGTTCAGCCACAGCACGTTGACGAGCGAAGTTGCGCCATCGAAATCACGGAGGGCAAGGCCGCGCCAGGCCCAGGCGCAGATGGCGAGGTCGACGGCCCCCCATGCCGCGGTCTGGATGGCGAAATGCGTCAGGAGCGGCGACTGCGTCTTCCGCAGGCGGAGTATCGCGAGCACCAGTGTACCAACGAGCACGCTGCCGCCGCCCCACAGCGCGAGGCGCAGCAGGTGTGTTCGTTCGAGCGTGAGAAGGACATCGGACCACATGCCGGGGAGGCTAGTCGGAGCGGCGGGACGGGCCAAGGGGACCGGGCGCGTTGACCCGGGCGCCGTGCTCGATAGCTTCTACGCATGGATCTGCCCCTGTTGCCAACGCAGCGCGTTCATCGCTCCGCATGAGCGACGCCGAATCGCGTGGGGACGCGGCGCCCCCGACGACACCGCTCGCGCCATCGGCCAGCGATCGCGAGGCGGTGATGTCGGCCCTCGGTGACGCGTACGCCGCCGACCAGATCGAGCTCGATGAGTTGGAGCGTCGCATGGCTCGCGTGTATCGCGCGACGTCACACGACGCGCTGGCGGATGTACTCGCAGGTTTGGGCAGGGCCA
>JBGTFN010000490.1:0-7764 GCA_041747275.1 Gemmatimonadaceae bacterium
CGCACGCCGCGACAGATGCTCGGCCGACAGGGGAACGGCTGCGGCGCGACCATCGGCGCGATGCCGCGCTGTGACTTCGCGTGTCGCGGCTGCTATCTGGGTGATGGTGCCAACGGCGTGCCCGTCGCGAGTGTGGAGGAACTCAAGGAGCAAATGCGTGCGCTGCGTCCGAAGCTCGGACCGGCAGGCAACCTGCAGATCACTGATGGCGAAGTGACGCTACGCGACACCGACGAGGTGATCGAGCTGCTGCAATACGCGCGCTCGCTCGATCTGGTGCCGATGCTCATGACGCACGGCGATTCGTTCCGTCGCCGTCCGGGATTGCTCGAGCGACTGATCGTGGAGGGCGGACTGCGTGAACTCAGCATTCATGTGGATACGACGCAGCGCGGTCGAAAGGGCGCGGCGTGGCGCGGCATCGCCGATGAAGAGGCGCTCAATCCGTTGCGTGACGAGTTTGCGCGCACGCTGCGCAACGCCATCGAACTGACCGGTGTGCGCATTCGGAGCGCGACGACACTCACCGTCACGCGTGACAACCTGAATGGTGTGCCGGCAGTGATGCGCTGGCTGATGCGAAACGCCGATGTATTTCATCTCGTGAGCTTTCAGCCTATTGCGCAGGTGGGGCGCACGGAAGACGGACTCGGTGGTGGCGTGACGGCTGATGCACTGTGGGCGAAGATTACCGAGGGCATGAGTGCGAACGACTCCACACTGCTGGAGAGAGGCAGCAAGTGGCTCGGCCACCCGTCGTGCAATCGCTTCGTGCACGGACTCGTCTACAGCCTGAAGCAACACGAGCCAACGTTTCACCCGGTGCGTGATGACGGCGACCCGGTAGACCGAGAAATAGTGGACGGATTTCTGTCCCGGTTCGGTGGTGTCTCCTTTCGCGCGGATGACGACGCGCTGACTCGTGTCGCACGCATGATCGGCATCGCGGTGCGGGACCCGCGCTTCGTACTGGGCAGCCTGCCACGCTACGCTCGCCACTGGTTGCAGCGGTTCGGCGATGGCAGTGCACGCAGCGCAGCGACTGCCATGCTGTTCGGTCGCGCGCGCGTGAGCGGCCTCGCCATCGTCAGTCATCATTTCATGAGTGCCGCCGAGCTCGACACGCAGATCGGTCGCGAACGGCTCGATCAGTGCGTGTTTCACCTCTCGGTGAACGGTGAACTCAAGAGCATGTGCGAAGTGAACGCGCTCGGCATACGTGAGCAGTACTACGCGCAGCTTTCAAGGGCGCCGCGCGCAGCGTCACGGCACCAGCCTTACTCGGCGATGCTCGGTGAAGTCGAACCGGCAGTCTCGACAGCCTCGGCGGCCATGTCGAGCGCATCTGGCGGCACATCGGGCAGCCAGCCGCGAAACGCCTGGCCGTAGATGTGCCACACCGTCACGAACAGCGCGGCGATGATCGGTCCGACGATGAAACCCAGCGCGCCGAACACCACGATACCACCGAGCGTGCTCAGCAGGATCATCAGGTCCGACATGCGCGCGTCGCGACCGATAAGACGCGGGCGCAGGAAGTTGTCCACTGTGCCCACGACGATTGCACACCACCCACCCAACAGCAAGGCGGAGGTGACGTTCCCGGTCAGTGCGAGATAGATGACCGCAGGGATCCACACCAGCGGAGAACCAATGGCAGGGATGATGGAGAGCACCACCATGACCGTGCCCCAGAACGCCGCCCCCGGGACGCCCGCAACCCAGAAGGCAATGCCAGCCAGCCCGCCCTGAATTATGCCGATAAGCAGTGAGCCCTTCAGCGTGGCGCGCGTAACTGACACGAAACGCTCGAGCAGCTGCGACTCCTCGTTGGCTCCGAGCGGGATGTAGTACAGGATCGTGCGCAGGATGCTCGGTCCGTCCACGAGAAAATAGAACAACGCATACGCGCACACGAACAACTGCAACAGAAACGACAGCGTGCCCCGTCCGAGCTTGGCGAGCTGACCGGCGAGCACGGGCCCCGCGCGCGAGGCGAACTCTCCGAGTTTGGTGGAAAGCTCGTCCCCCTCAGGAATCAGTCTGTCGGCAAACGGCACGCGGTCGAGGTACGAGCGCAGCTGTGCAAGACGGTCCGGCTCGCTGCGCACCCAGTCGGCAATGGACTGGCTCAGCGTGACCGATTCGGAGACGACCAGCGCCAGGAATGCAACGATCGGCACGACGACACCGACGAACAACGCGAGGATCGTGGTGATCGACGCAAGGTTCGGTCGCCCGCCAAAGCGAAAGCGCAGACGAGAGAACAGCGGGTACGACATGCCGGCGAAGATCGCCGCCAGCAATACCGCAACGAGAAAGCCGCGCACCATCTGGAAGAACATCACCGAGATGGTCGCAACGAGCAGCAACAGGGCGGCCCGCTGAAAGCGTTGCGCGGGCCCGCCGTCGGGTGATGTTAGCGTTTGTGCTTCGTTGGGCTCGGTCACACTGGTAAGCTAGCGCTGTCCGCTGAACATTCGCGACCAGCCTGACTCACCGACATTCTCGACCTGCAACTTCTGGCGAACGATCGTATCGCCGATCTGCAACACGACGCCGTACTCGCCTGTGCCTGCTCCTGCCGCGCCGCCGAAACCGCCAAAGCCGCGCCCGCCAGCGGGCGGTGCAATGCCGATGATCTCGAAAATGCGGCGCACCGCAGGCTGCGCCGCAGGTCCGCCGCGACCGCCCTCCGCAGGCGCCGCCGAGAAGCCCGGTCGTGCCACGTTCGATTCACCCGGACGGTCACAGAATGTGTCCCACTGCGTGAGCGGACGCTCACAGGTTGGATTGCCACCCACTCCGCCACCACCGCCGCCAAACCCGCCGCCGGCGAACGCAGCCTGACCCGCTGCGGCATAGATGATCGTGCGGGCACTGGCGAGTGCGGCGCTGTCGTACTTCGCTGCAGCAAGCGAGTCGAGCACCTTCGGCGCACGCACTGCACGCAGAATGCTGTCACTGCGCGCGCTCGGCGAGAGCGCGGCTGAGGTACGCGGCGTGCTCACGCCATAGTTCCATACGACCGTGTGCACCCCGGGCCGTACAGGACCCTGTAAACGCTGGATGGTATCGCCGAGTGCGTTCACGATACTGATACGCGCGTTGCCCGTCTTGCCCTCGCCGACGCGATAGGTGATCGCTGCACCGTAGGCCGGGTTCGGCGTGGCGAAGAAGCCCTGCGCGTTGCCGTTGCCGCTCGCACTCAACAACGGAGCTTCGCCCCACTGGAAGCCCGTCTTCGGCGTGAACAGGTGCGCGTCGGCAGACATCACCGCCGGCGTCATCTGCTCGAGCGGTGCGATGTCCGCAATCCAGAATCCACGACCGTGTGTTGCTGCAATCAGCTCGCGATCACGCGGATGAATCTTGAGATCGAACACCGGCACGCTCGGCATGCCCGTCATGAAGCGTGTCCACGATGCACCACGGTCGAGCGATGCGTACACGGCGATGCTTGTGCCAACGAAGAGCAGGTCCCGGTTGTGCGGATCTTCGCGCACGACGTGCAGGTAGTCGCCCGGACCGTCCGACGGCAGGTTGTTCACGATCGAGCGGAAGCTCTGGCCGCCATCGTTTGTCACGAACAGATATGGCTTGTTGTCGCCCCAACGGTGATTGTCGAACGCGACGTAGAACGTGGACGTGTCATGCGCCGATGCTTCCACGCGTGTCACGTATACCTCACCACTGTTCGGCAGCATGCCGGCAATACGCGACGAAAGATTCTCCCACGTGGCGCCGCCGTTGGCTGTCTTCCACACATTGCCGTCGTCTGTGCCGGCGATGAGCAGCCCCGGAATGATTGGGCTTTCCGTGATCGTGACGATGGTGCCGTACATCTCCGCGCCTGTCGCGTCGAGCGTGATACCGCCGGTCAGCCGCGTGGCTGTGTCGATCTTCGCCACAAGATTCCTGGACAGGTCCGGCGAGATCACGCGCAGGTCTTCACCGCGCTTCATGGAGCGCATCACCTTGTTGCCCGCGAAGTACACCACGGACGGATTGTGCGGCGAGAGAAAGAACGGCGAGTTCCAGTTGTAGCGCATGGACATGTCGGCCGAATCCTTCGCCTGCCTTGCGCGAATGGTTGCGATGCGCGTGTTGATGGCGCGCGTTGCAGGCACGAGCGGATCACCGCGCACCACTGCAACGGAATCTTCCCACTCGGCGTAGCGCTCCTGCCAGCCCGGCTTCTGGAAGCCCATGCGCTCGCCAGTGCTGAGGTTCAAGCGGGAGACGTTGCCGCCCTGCGACTCACCGTACACGATGCTCGGATCGGTGGGGTCCTGCGCGGCGTAGAAACCGTCGCCGCCATTGATCGTGAACCAGTACGCGAGCGGCGTCGTGCTGCTGCGACGACGGCTCGGTCCGCACCAGGTGCCGTTATCCTGCGCTCCGCCGCAGATGTTGTACGGCACCGCCATGTCGAAGCTGACTTCGTAGAACTGCGCAATCGACAGGTTCTGCGGCTGCAGGAAGTTGCCGCCCGCATCGTACGTGATCGCCACGCCGCCGTCATTGGCGAGGAACCAGCGATTGGGATCATTCGGATCGATCCAGATGCCGTGGTCGTCCACATGCACCTGCTGCGCACCGTTGCGCGACGTCTTGCCGCCATCATCGGAGACCTGCAGCTGCGTGGACGAGAAGTACACACGATCCGGATTCTTCGGGTCGACCCGCACCTGCGAGTAGTAGAACGGACGCACATTCGCCTGATTCATGTGTGTCCACGTCGCGCCGCCGTCGGTGGAGCGCCAGAGACCGTTGTTCTTTGGCGCGCGCTCGGGTGTGAACCCACCGCCCGGCTGTTCGTCAGCGGCTTCCACCATCGCGTAGATGATGTTGCCGTTGCTGCGCGCGATATCGAGTCCGATGCGGCCTTTGGTGCCGGCGGGGAATCCGCCGCCCTTTACTTCGGTCCACGTCGTGCCACCATCAGTGGTTTTCCAGAGACCTGAGCCCGGTCCGCCACTGGTGAGCGAATACGGCGTGCGCAGGCGCTGCCAGCTCGCGGCGAAGAGTATGTCGGGATTGGTGGGATGCATGACCACGTCCACGAACCCGGCCTTGTCGCTGATGAACTTGACCAGCTGCCACGTGTCGCCGCCATCGGTGGTCTTGTACAGTCCACGTTCCGGATTCGTGCGCCACGTCGCGCCGAGTGCGGCGACGTAGACTATGTTCGGGTTGGTCGGATGCACGACGATGCGTCCGATCGCTTCGGTCTTCTCAAGTCCCTTGAGCGTCCACGTGAGGCCGCCATCGGTGGACTTGTAGATGCCGCCGCCCGGATCGATCGAGTTGCGCGAGTTCGGTTCACCCGTGCCCGCCCACACCTGCTGCGTATCGGACGGTGCGATCGCGAGCATGCCCATCGAGATGACGCGCTTGTCGTCGAACGTGGGACGCCACGTGATGCCGTTGTTCGTGCTCTTCCAGATGCCGCCGGCGGCCGCGGCCACGAAGATGGTCTTGGACGGGCTTGGGATTCCGACGACATCGGACAGTCGGCCCATGAAGTTGCCGGGACCAACATTGCGCCACTTCATGCCGGCGAGCGTTGCGGAATCGATCGCCTGTACTGCGGACTGCGCCGAGGCGCTGGCGAGCGGATGGAGCGTGAGAAGGCCAAGCGCGAGCAACGCGCCGCGAGAACGAAGTCGTGAAGACAGGGGGAGCATCGGCAAGACGATTCAGGGAAGGAAGTCGGGCACAGCGCCCATCGCGCCAACGTAGCGCGGTGGGTCTGGAGCGGAAAGGTCGTGCCCGTTATGCGTCTTTACGGCTGGTGGCCCTCGAGCGTTAGCAGGAAGCGCTTGCGATCGAGCCCGCCGCCGTAGCCCGTCAGCGAACCATTCGCGCCGATGACTCGATGGCACGGCACGATGATGCTGATCGGATTCCGACCGTTGGCGAGTCCCACGGCGCGCACCGCGCGCGGATGTTCTATATGTCGCGCCAGGTCGCCGTATGACCAGGTTGCGCCGTACGGAATGTGCGCGAGCGCCTTCCACACGGATTGCTGGAACTCCGTGCCTGTCGCGGCCAGCGGTATGTCGAACGTCCGCCGCGCGCCACCGAAATACCCGGCGAGTTGCTCGCGAGTCCGGTCGAGGTGGGCCAATGCCAGTGCATCATCAGCTTCGTGTGCTGCATCACGCGCAATCCACTCCGGTTTGATCGCGTGCGCGAATTTCGCATCGCTGTCGCGCGCAAAAAGCAGATGAGTCAGCCCCGCCGGCGTAGCAGCAATAAGCAGTTCACCCACCGGACTATCAAAAACTTCGTAAGTCGTAGTCATGCCAGTGCCACTCCCCTGTTGTGCCCGACTTTGCGCGTTTGCGCGTTTGCGCCTTCGCGTTACTTCATCCGCCCATCCTCGACCCGTGCTCGAAGCGTGATCTCCCGCGTACACCGACACGCCTATTCGAGACTTCCCCATAAATGCATCGCCGCATACGCCCGCCACGGCCGCCATTGCTCCGCCCGTGCCCGCAGCTTTCCCGCACTTAACCCACCCGCCGCCTTTCGCAACGCCAAATCCGATTCCGGGAAGGCATCAGGCGCTCGCAACGCGCGCATCGCCACGTACTGCGCCGTCCACGGCCCAATGCCCGGCAGCGCCGTGAACGCTTCCTCGAACGCACGCACATCGGCAACACCCGTAAAGGCATCATCGAGAGCGTGCACTTCTCCATCGGCCACGGCACGCGCCATGCGCTGCAGGCACTGCGCTCTCGCCAGCGGCAGGCCGGTACCCGCAATCAACGCGACGGGCGCGTCAGCGAGCCGAGCCGCCGTGATCGGCAAATGCGTGAGCGCGCGCGGGTTTCCGTCGAGTTCAATCGCATTTACAAACGGCACGCTCACCGCCTGCATCAGTCGTCCTGCGAGCGTCGTTGCGCCGCGCACACTGACTTGCTGTCCCAGCACCGCACGCACCGCCAGCTCGAACGGATGCGCCGCACCCGGAACACGCTGGTCCGGTCGCTTCACGACCGCACGCGCGAGCAGCGGATCGTGCGCGAGGTGCGAGGCAATCGCTTGCGGTGACGCATCGAGATCGAGCATGCGGCGCAGTCGCGCAAGCACCGCCACCAGTACCGGCATCAGCGACAACGAAATGTCGGCGATTAGTCGCCCGTTTCGTCCGTCCGTTCCGATACTGACGATTCCCGAATGCGTCACGCTCGGTGACGTGCGCAACCCGACCTGCATGACACGATGATAGCGCGCGTTGACATGCTCGACGCCCGGAATCGCGCGGGCGCGCAGGTACTCGCGCATGGAGGGCCAGTCGAACGGCTGGCGCGGCACGAGTGCAACGCGCACGCAGTCAGTTCCAGCCGAAAGCGGACTCACCGCCGTCCCCGCCTTCCGCAAATCACCGGGCGCCAGCCGATACCGTCCACGAAAGAGCGCGTTGAACCTCCGCACGCTGCCGAACCCACTCGCCATCGCGACCGCAGACAGTGGCAGCGATGTATCCGTGAGCAACTGCTTTGCCGTGAGCAACCGACGCGTTTGCGCCAGCGCGACAGGTGACGCGCCGAACTCACGTTCCACTACGCGACGAACATGTCGCGTTGACACGCCCAACTCGGCCGCGAGTTCGTTTAACGCACGGTCGTCGAGTGCTCCGGCCGCGATGCGTTCACCCGCTTCGATCGCGCGCGCGCGCACGATGTCGACGCTGGCGGTGACGTTCGCCGATGTGTGCGCCGCCGCGCGCCGCGGCTCTGTTCCGAGGAGATC